>SACC01000310.1 GCA_009928745.1 Clostridia bacterium | reverse complement strand
GGAGAGCGCAGACCGCGCATTAACCCAGCCCATATAATTATCATTGTAGTTTTTAGGGGAATAGCCTTCAAAATCTGTGGGTTCGTCAAGAATCGGGGTTGACGGTAGTAATACTCCCTTTTCAAGCGCCGCGCCGTATACTGCAATCGGTTTTATTATTGAGCCCGGCTGTCTTCTAAAGTTGTCGACCATATAATACACGGACGAATAATATGCGTTGATACCAGCAGTATTATTGTCTACCAACATTGCTGCGGTATCGGGTAGTTTGCCATTACTGTTTTTTACTAGCAGGTTTTTATTGGTAAGCGCAGAGTACAATATTTGTTGTTTGTCAGAATCGCAATATGTGTAAACTTTTATCCCACTGTCAAGTATCTCCAGATTATTCATATTAAGCAGTCTGCAAGCCTCGTCAATAGCGTTCTGCTTATAGCTTTGCGTATTATGCGACATAGTATTGCCTACTATAAACAAGTCTTTTTTGCTTGCCTCAAGATAATCGCTTTCGCTTATATATTCTTGTTCATACATAAGTCTTAAAATTGTTTTCCGTCTTTCCTTATTGGCTTCATAATTGATAAGCGGAGAATACTTTGAGGGATTGACTACTACTGCGGCAAGTGATGCCGCTTCCTCAAGCGTGAGCGCTTTTGCATCTTTATCGAAAAAAACCCTTGCAGCGCGTCCTGCGCCGTATACGCTGTTTCCAAAATATATTACATTTAAATACATGGTTATAATGTCTTCTTTGGAATAATTGCGCTCGACTTCAAGCGCAAGTTTTGCTTCCTTCAGCTTGCGTGACAGCGTTTTGTCCGAAGACAAATGAGTGTTTTTTATTAGCTGACAGGTGATTGTAGAAGCGCCCTCGCTGAATGAGCCGCTTTTTACATTACTTACTGCCGAGCCGACTATTCTTTTATAATCCAATCCGTTATGCTTATAAAATCGTTTATCTTCAATTGATATAAAGGCGTTAATAAGGTTTTTAGGGATATCATCATACTCAATATAATAATCGCTATTGCCGCTAAGTTCAATGCCTCTGTTGTCAAATACCGCGATTTCTCTGTTTTTACTGGTTAGCTTGTTGTCTTGTAACTCAGCGCTGCCGATTGTAACTCCGATAATTATCCCTGCAAAAGCCGCTGCAGTCACTGTAATAACAAGCCCTATCAGTAAAAATTTTTTCATGTTGGTAGTATTTGCCCAAATATAAAAACTATGCCTCAAAAATGTAGGCATAGTATTAATTAATCATATTATTTTTGGTTAATCTTTATGTTCGGACTTTGGTTCGGTATCGTCGACAACCTCTTTTTGTTTCTCAACTTCTATTGCAGCAGGCGTATCTTTTTTGTTACTATTAATTTCTATTATCTCTAAATTGCTCTTGGACTTTATATATTGCTCTAATGTTAGCATATTATCCGAATTACCGTTTTTGCTTATATACTTTTTTGAATAGTTTGAATATAGTTTTTTATTAATTCTTGCGCCGAAGACCCGTGTAATTAGCAGTAAAATATAAAGTATAAGCGCCGCCGCGACTATTGCGCCTATTAACTTTCCGCCGACAATCAGTCCTTCTCTAAAATTATCAGATATTGCTATTATTATATTAGTCATTATACCGCCTTTTGTTAAGTGTTACGAAATTTATTAATAATTGATGGTGCAGATTTTGTTAAAAATTGGCAATCGGCACAAGTGTTCGTAATATTATAATTGTATATTTTTTACTTGATATTGTCAATAACTCATGCAGCGTGATTTTCCTTATTACAAAATGCGTTCTCATAATTAATTGTAAGTATTCGCGCGGCATGCTATAATATCCATATGAGTTTTTTACCCGTTAAAAAAAGTGAATTGCCAGAGCAAGCTGATTTTGTCTTGATATCTGCGGATGCCTATGTTGACCACCCGTCTTTTGGTCACGCGCTTGTTGCAAGAATGGTTGAAAGTATGGGCTTTTCAATTGGTATAATACCTCAGCCGCAAATTGACAGTGATTATTCAGAGTTCGGCGCGCCGAAGTACGCTTTTTTGGTTAGTGGCGGAGTGGTTGACAGTATGGTCAACAATTACACGGTAGCCAAAAGGAAAAGAGATAAGGACGAGTATAGCGAGGGTGGTATAGTCGGTAAAAGACCTGACAGGGCAGTGACTGTGTATTGCAAAGCGCTTAAAAAACTGTATCCTGATTCGCCTGTAATTATCGGAGGTATTGAGGTACTCGTCACAACCTCAAT
>SACC01000020.1 GCA_009928745.1 Clostridia bacterium | reverse complement strand
GGCGAGAAAAGCGTGGTTTTTCCCGCCGCTAATGATAGCTTCTTATTCTAAAAACACGATTTTTGTCCACACTTCGCGCGCAACATATATTAGCGTTTACATATCGCGCGCCGACAGGCACATATCGCCTAAACAATTTTACGTTATAGCTTTTTTTTATAACCTTTATTGTTTTTTTGAAATCCGTACTTTTCATAAAAGCAACAAGCATCTATTCTATCGGATTCCGTAACCAAAATCATTTGAGTGCAATTAATATTTTTTGCCCGTTTTTCTAATTCGGATAATAAACCTTTTCCAACACCGCTCCGTCTTATTTCTTTATTTACAATCATATTTTCTACTATTAAAAAAGGTTTGCAATCTCCATATAATTCACGACAAACAATCCCCATAACAGAACCTACTACTTTCTCATTTATTTCAGCGACTAAAATAATATGTCTGTTTTCATTTTTAATTATTGAAAGTTCATTTTTCATTTTTAATAAATCTGATTTATCACCCCAAAATTGTTCGTATAATAAAGAGAGTTGAGAGACATCTTGTTGCATTAAATCTCTAATTATCATTACCATTTTAAAACTCCTTATTATCTTCGCTATCACCAGATTTTTGGAGATTGCTTTTGACGACCGTTTGGTCAGATTATTTATTTCAGATGATATACCATCGCTTCGTAAGGTTTTAGCGTTACGGTGCCGAGTCCGCTCGCCTCTTTGTAATTGGATATTACTAATTCTGCGCTGTTATAGGCTAATTCCATAGGTATTTTGAAAGGCGCCGGATTATTCTTAAAATTACAGATCACCAGCAATTTTTCACCCTTAAAGCTTCTCTCATATACAAATATGTCACTGCGCTTCTCATAATACTCGGTATATGTGCCGTTCTTGATAATTTCTTTCAGTCCGCTCTTTCTTACTGCAATCAGCTTTTTGTAGAAATTAAGTATTGAATCTTCATCTTTAAGCGCTTCCTCAACATTTATTTCTGTATAATTCGGATTGACTTTCAACCATGGCTTTTCTGCAGTTGTAAAACCCGCATTGTCAGCAGCGCTCCACTGCATCGGAGTTCTGGCGTGGTCGCGCGCTCTTTTCTGCATTACACGCAATAACAGCTTGTCGCCGAACGGCACGTTCTTCAACATGCCGCGCACCGTTCGTACCATTACGTCTTCGAATTCGTCAAGGTTCTCGAACGGACAGTTAGTCATACCGATTTCCTGTCCTTGATAAACATAGGGCGAGCCCTGCTGCATATGAATGGAAACCGCAAGCATTTTCGCCGCTTCTTTGCGGAGTTCGCCGTAATCTCCAACAAATCTCGGGAGAGAACGGGGCTGATCGTGATTTTCGTAATAAAGACTGTTCCAGCTCTTGCCGAACATTCCGTGCTGCCATCTTAAAAATATCTTCTTTAGTCTGGTCAACTCAAATTTTCTAGGCAACAATTTGGCTATTGTGTCGCTCTCCACATGTTCAAAATGGAATACAGTATCCAACTCGTTGTTCTTTTCGTCGGTATAATCTAACGCTTCCCTAATGGTAACGCCTGCCGCCTCGCCTACTGTCATACAGTCGTACTTTGACAGCACATTTGCGTTCAACTCTTTAAGGTATTCGTGAATATGCGGTCCATGTGTAAAATGCTCGTCGCCGCATACAAAAGGATTAAATTTGCCATCTGGCAAGCCTTCGCGCTTGGATATATAGGTAATGACATCACATCTGAAGCCGTCTACTCCAAGGTCAAGCCAATATTTCACCATATCGCCGACTTCCTGTCTTACTTTGGGGTTATCCCAGTTAAGATCGGGCTGCTTATCATTAAAAAGATGTAAGAACCATTCGTCGGTAGTTTCGTCGTATTTCCACGCGCTGCCGCCAAAACGCGAAGTCCAGTTATTGGGCGGCTTTTTGCCGTCTTTTCCTCTGCCCTTGCGCCATATGTAATAATCACGATACGGATTATTAATACTTTTTCTGCTCTCCTTGAACCATAAATGCTCGTCTGATGTGTGATTAACCACGAGGTCCATTATTAACTTAATACCCCTTGTGTGCATACCGTCAACCATTACCTTCCAGTCTTCAAGCGTGCCGAATTCGTCCATAATGTCGCGGTAATCGCTTATATCATAGCCGTTATCCGCATTGGGAGACTTGTAGCAGGGAGAAAGCCAAACCGCATTGATACCCAACTCCTGAAGATAATCCAGTTTGCTGATTATTCCTTTAATGTCGCCGATACCGTCACCATTGCTGTCCAAAAAACTTCTGGGGTATATCTGATAGATAACCGCATCTTTGTACCACCGTGTTCTGATTTCTTCCATACTATCCTCCGATATTTATATTACAATAATTCTATAATAATCATATACAAAAGTCAATAGCGAATATTTTACGATTAACGAATTTATACGATGAATCCATTAAAAACTACAAAAAATATAAATGTTACGCAGCATCTACTAATGTTAGTTCGGAGATTTCAATCCTTTCCCAAACTGCGTCCTGCGGCGAATATCTGTCCACTCTGATTCTTCTGCTAATATTGCCCGACAACATATAAAGCTCACTGACTATGCCGTCTTTGCCCGCTCGGATAAGTTTATGGCAAGCTAATTCTTCCTCGCATATATTCTGTCCGGACAGCGACACATTGTTAAATGGTATGGTCTTTATTACCTTTGTTTCCAACTTGATTTTTTCGCTTAGCCCTTGTCCGTATAGCATAATCTGCGCAATATTATCTGCGCAGCTGGTAAAAATGTATAAGCTAAAATCAGTATTATTAACAAATACAAAATCGTTGGCGCTTGATACCATCGCGTCTCGTGACGGCGGCACATATGCAACGGGAAGGGAATGGCGTATGGCATTTTTTATCTCTAAGCCGGACATAAGCGCGGCATTATACAAGGTTGTAGACACTTGACATACGCCTCCGCCCACTCCTTCTATGAATTTGCCGTTAGATATAATCTTAGCTTCCTTATATCCTCTTTCCGCTTTGCGCGGTCCGACTACCTTATTAAAGCTGAATTCCTCTCCCGGCTCTATCACCTGACCGTTGATAATTGACATAGCCAGTTTTATATTTGATTTTCGTTCAAGCGTGGAAGTTGCAAAGTTGGTGGAAAAAGAGGCTCTGAGTTGCGTGCGCTCACGCAACATATCCACTGTAACATCCGCTGTCTTTCTTTCTATAACAAGTTCGGCTGTACCCCCGTCGAGCGCTTTGGCTATTTCTCTTGCGAATAAACTTTGGTTTACCTCGCGTCCGTCAATATCCTTTTTATAAAAAAAATACGGCGCTTCGCCTTTTACCACCAGTTCTGCGTTAATCGGTGAAGTTGACTTTTTATCTGCAAGCGTTAATAATTTGTCACCAAGTCCTTCCGAAATAAAATTTAATGCCTCGCGGGGAGAATGCCCCTCGTTAATTGTCTTATCATATAGAGCGAGAAAACTCCCCGCGCGCACTTTCATCCCGTATCGCCAAAAGTTCAGCGGCACTTCCTCATTGTAAATCAATGTTTCCTTATATTTTATTCTTAAAGGAACACTAAAATACTTCTCATAAAAACTGCCCATAAAGAGCGATATTGTTACAAGAAGTATTAAAGCGCCTATAATAATATAAGGCTTACGCATAATTAGTTATGACCAACTATACGTTTAGGTGTGTTAACTGCCCAAAGCAGCGCAACTATCCAACCAACAACGGTGAAGCCTAGCAATATATTGACCAGAATTATCCAACCTTTGCTGCGATGGTCGTTTCTAACTGCGATATATGAAGGAATAAAATAAATTATTAATCCAACTATACCTGCAACTACATACATGACTATATCCCAAATTCCCATAAACGGTACCTCCGATTATAAGTATGTGCTAGTGTTAGCGTTTAATTAAGGAAATTTTTGTAAATTAATAAACTGTGATTAACCAAGGCGGTACGCGTCAACTGTATCAAGTGATTTTAATATAATATATGTTTTTTCGCCGACATAGCCTTGATATTCTATATTGTCATAATCAGCAGGTATCAATATATTGCCCGCGTAATTTTTTACACCGAGCTTACCGTTATCCTCGAATATATAACAATTGAATGCAAACTGCGTGTTGCCGTCTCTTATATCCTCTATCGTCTCTCCGAGCGCGCCGCTGTAATCTACACGGTAATACGCTCCGTTATATTTTGCTACGCTTTTGCCGTCAACAAAGGTTGCAAGAAACTGCAGATTGAAGTCTATAAGCGTATTGCCGCTCTCGTCAAGAAGCCCGTATCTCAGTCCGTCACCCACAGTTTTTGCAAGCACATACAGATTGCTGTTAAAGCTTTGAGCGTAATATTCGGCATCGTCTTTACGCCATATGACATCACCGCTTAGCGAAAAAAGCGCCGCCGAGTAATTGCTCACCGCAATACCTGCGAAGCCCAGCTCATTTTTGTAAGTGAACATAAACGGAGTCATTCCCTCAACCATTTTTACAGTTAGGACACAGTCTTTGTTCATAACATAATAACGCTGTCCTATCCGTTCCTTGTTGTCATTAATATCAAGAACGCACACAGCGGAATATCCTTCCTTCAGATTAAGGGTTTTTCTTGAATGAAAGGGTATTGTCGGCGTGTACTTATTAACAATACCGATTAAAAGTTTCTCTAACATTATAATCTTTTCCGAATTAGTAACGGCATTATATATCTTTACCGTCTGCATAAAATAATGCTTAGTATTGTCTATTGTGTCCGAATAATCATATGAGCTTGCTGTACCTATCGAAGTGGCGCTTACCAAAAAATCTCCGTTGCCTATATAACCGATACTGTATATTGAATTAGCCGTACTTATATAGCTCTTTGATAATAATATGGATTCATCCACTATTTCGTATATAAAATATAACGCCTTAGTGGGTTCTTGAGCGAAAAGATAATTGCCGCATACCGAATAGCTGTAAGCGCTTGTCAGCTGGCGGGCTAGTCCGAACATCGCTTTACCTTTGTTGTTAAAAACCTCAGAATTGTTCGTTGTATAAAGAACAAAATACTCGTCGTCAATTGCCGCAAAGTTGTCTATTACATTTTCGGTAGAGAATAAAAGATTGCCGTCTTTATAATAAAAGTCGTAAGAATAATTCTCACCTTCGTCCCGTGTTGCCATACAAAAGTTGCCGCTGACGCTAATGGAGATATAATCGCAAGCTACAAGGATTGCGCCTTCAATATCCGCTATACCGAACAGCATAACAGGATTATTATCTTCATCTTCCTCTCCGCTCTCCGCTTTTATTACCATTATCCCGATATCCTCGTAAGGCACGGCAATATAGGCATTCTCGGGGGCAATGAGTTTTGTTGCCGTAGTAAACATTACGGCGTTTGATGCCTCAACGAATGCCGCGCGACCCGCAGCGATAGTAAATCTCTCCGTCGTATCGACGGGAGGCTTGTTGCATGAGGTCAATATAATGCTTATAAATATTGCTAATAATATGAAAACGATAACTTTTTTCATACTGTTATTATATCACATATGCCTTGAGAATAAATAATTTTAAAGATATTTTATTATTTGAAAATTTTATTTAAAATGGGCAGTTTTCGCATTTTTTCAAGCTTTACTTTAATTTTCGGCATAATCTTCTTCAAGGGACGTAACAAAAAATATAAGGTAAAAAACCCAAGAAGGAATCCTAAAACAGTGTAAACGCGCATTTCACCAAAGCCCGAATAATAAAGCGCCATAAAATACATTCCCGCAGATATTACCACGAAAAATATATCGGTTATCATTTCCACAACTCTTTTGAAGCCTGTAAGGTAGCGTATAACAAAGCAACCCGAATAAAGAAGCGCGGATATTAATCCCGCGCCGACTACAGCCAGAAATATAAGCGGCTGAACATTGGTCCCCGCAAGCGTCATTTGAGCAACCTCTTGAAAAATCCTTCCTGCGATCTGCCGTGAGCGTATTTGAGGCTTATGAGTTCACCCGACAATATAAGCGTACCTTCCTCAACATTGAGATGCAATGCGCAGAATCCGTTGCCCACGAGCTGCAAAATGTTGTCAGCAAGCGCGATTTCCACTTCCTTTTCTCCCATGCTTATCACGTTTTCCACACCGGTTACGGATATCTTATTGCTTATTGTCAATGTGTGAGCCTTTTTTACTTTGATTTCTTTAATATTATCCATATTATTATTTATTCTTTTGTCTAAGCTTTTAGAATATTTTTTTTATTATCCCGCATAATAAATGCAAGGAGTTTTTTATGGATGAATTTAATGCGGAAAAAGTAAATAATAATCAAAGCGCCCCGGGATATTCTAAAGACGAGACAACAAGCACTATTAAGTTTGTATCAAAAGAAGATGAGAAGATAATGCTGCACGATATTTCAAAAGCGACAATCGCCGGAATGCAAAGTATTGATGTCGTAAGAGAGTATGTGGAAAATATGGATTTCAAAAACTACATCGACCGACTCAATCAAGATTATGCGAGAATCAGCGAAAGATGCTCTAAGTATATGAGCGCTCACGGAGTCGCTTCAGATTTCTTCGGCAGCGTAAGACAGGCATTCCAGCGCAACGCAGTCAAAATTAGCATGCTTACTTCAAGTTCGGATAGTAAAATTGCAGAACATATGCTTAAAGGCACCAATATGGCAATTGATGTAGTGTCAAAAAATTTCAACGGCTCCAACGCTACTCTCTCCCCCGATTTGATAGCGCTTGCCAAGGATTTTCAACAAATACTAGAAAATAGTCTATCCGAATTCAGAAAATATTTAATGTCAAGATATACCCACTAACTCAACTATTAACATAGTTAAAACTTTAATTATTAAATTTTTATAAAGGATGTTCCATCACATCCTTTTTTTATGGTATAATATGGTGGGAGATTATCGTTATGAGTAGAATAATAACAGTGCTACTAATACTTGTAGTAATTATCTCAATAAACGGAGTTCTTAGCTATATTTCGCTTAAAGACGCGGATGCTGCCGCCAACGCGTTAAATATTGCTTTGCTAAATAATGATACAGTGATAAGGACAGGGACCGGCAATACCGCAGGCGACGACGGAGGCAACGCCCCGTTTTCCCTTTATCCTCTTAATATTAGAGACGTAGATTTTCTTTATGCCGTCTACAAACCCGCTGTTTTTCCCGTTGAGCTGGAGAGTAAACTGGAGAGACAATTTAATACGTTTTCCTACGAACTTCTAGGCAGGCTAGCCGCTTGTTATGGCACCTTATATTATTATCTGGAAAAACAATCAACTGTTCCGGATTATTTTACTCTCAATAACAAATATCTTACCAATATTTCAGATACCTTGCTCAGTGAATATATAAATTATAAGGCTGTGCAGAATATCATGTACGCAGCTTATATCAATATGGGCGAGGACTACGAAGGCTGGTTATGGGGAGAGTTCTTTGACCGCAAGGATTACAATACCTGGTGGGAGTTCAATGGCTCCAACGCAATGAGCTTTATCCAAAATGCGTCCGGCGAAACTGATGAAATTAACAAATTATACTGCTCTATTCTTGAATGTAATCTCTATGAAATAATGCTTAAAGAAAGAATTACCGTTCAACCGGTAACAAGAAACGAGCTTGCCGAACGTATAACAACACTTAGCGCGCGCTACAAAGCAACAACCGAATATATCGGCTTTAGCGCGAGCGACGCCGCGCTCATATCAGATTATATTCTAAAATATATTATAGGTATCTCTAACAAAAATGGGCTGTCTGTATTCAATTTGATAAAACAAGTGGTAGAAGCGCAGGTTATTGAGGCGGTAAGCCTTAAGCGCAATACGCAGCTTAATAATAAAGGCTTTTCCACATCAAGCATTTTGGTGTTCAATGAGATAGCGCCTACTGTGACTATTCCTACAGTTACGACTATCGCAGAAAAAAAGTATAATCTCAAATACGCTATTGTTAATTCTCTATTAACACGCGAGTTCAACGCAATGCCTATTACCGATAATTGCGCCTACAATATTGATACTGTGATTAACGGCGAGTTTAAACAGCCGTTTGTTTTGGAGCAATATTATTACAATAGATGGTTCTATATTTCAGCAAGCTATAAAGTATCGCCGCTTAAGTTTTCGGACATAGAAACTTACCGTCAAGGTAAGCTCTCGCCTCAAGGCGACTGCATAATACTGACTCCGCGCGGTACTCAGCTAAAGTTGTTCCCTATAAAAGTATAAATTATATTACTTGCTATCCATATTAATTATTACAAAAGTATAGAGTACAATAACTTGATTAATATCTAATAATCGGAATTATTTAATTATATCTAAAGAAACTAATGAATTAATAATTAATCATTGACTTATATTGCCGATATCCTTTTTTTATTGCCAAAATAGGTAATATATTCTAGTTTGTGCGGACTCTCCGGAAAAAGGAAGCTGTGCAAATCGATAAAATAATCATCGGTCATACTGGCGATATAGTCTACAACTAGCTGATTAGGCTCTTCCTTTTCGTAATCTGTATGCTCAATATATGAAACTCTATGCCGTTTTACATAGTCAATATGGTGATCGTATACTAAACTATCTCTTTTTTTGTCCAGCAAATCGGCAAGCATTTTTTCATAAATATTTCTGAACATCGGCTCTAGCGGCTCATACATTTTTTGCAGCTGCGCGCTTTTGTATATCATGGAATTGTTATCTTCCTTGGCTTTTTGAATACGGGCATATTCTTCATCAGATATTATTATATAGTCCTTCCCATAGCTGTTTTCTATAAGACTGACTATAATATTATTGATTAATTCGCCGTTAAGCCCTTCTATACTGCTGTCAAATTGAATTTTTGCCCTTCCCGCATCCTGACGGTCTTTGCCAAGATATGCAATAATATCGGATATTCTTACCACACAGCCCTCAAGCGTTGAGGGTACCAGCTTTTTTACTTTATTACAATCAAGGTAACATTCTTCAATCCTATTATCGAACTCATCAAAACCTTTGTTATTTTGCGGTTTATAATTCTTCATTTCCCTCTCGCCGTTATGACACAATATACCGTCCAAAGTCTGCAAACTAATATTAGAAGGAAAGATTTTATGAAGTACTCTTACGCTTTGCACATTATGCAAAAAATATCTGCCCGTATGCTCAAAATATATCTTTGAGAGTATTTCCTCTCCCTTATGCCCGAAAGGAGTATGCCCGAGATCATGACCGAGCGCTATTGCTTCGATTAAATGCAGATTGAGTCCTAGCAGCGCGCCTATATCGCGGGCAATTCTGGACACGAGCTGCACATGCAGGGAGCGTCTTGAAATATCGTCATTGCGATAAAGAGAAAACACCTGTGTTTTGTCGGCGTAACGGTTATAATATACGCAGTTCAATATTTTACTGATATCTCTCACGAAAGACGGACGCAATACGCTCTCCTTATCTAGGTTAGGATATTTGCGGTATACGTCGCCGTCCTTGGTATACGCCTTGGATAAAATACCCTTTGCGCGATCCTCGGTAATCTTTTTTTCCACTGTTTTGCTCAATTTTAGATACATATTACTAATTCCCTTCGTTGTATTCGAATAGATGCAGATACTCTTGTTTGACCTGATTTTTTCTTAGATTGACGCTTAATATTATGGCTATTTTGTCACCTTCATCCACAAAGTCACGCATCACTATGTTAGTTTTATTAAGCTGTTCTTCGCTTATGTTCAACAAATAATTGTTGGCAAGCGGCTCCATACCGTTCTCTAGCTCGCGCGGATTGGTATTTGTGTTAGAAGAACATTGCGACTGTAGCACGAACAAGCCGTGACCGTCGAAGCTGTTATAATAATTATCAAGATGATCAATAAGTGTTTGCGGAGAATAATGCTTTTCCTGCGCATAAGGGCTATACAACCATTGACTGCGGGCAAAAAGATATTGCGGCGCTAGGCTTGTACTTCTCGACCATATTACCGCGAATCGTTTGCCGCTAGTCTTTATGTCGCTTAAAGTCAATGTGTCTAAATCGTTATCAACTGTCAGCGCGTATTTTTCAAAATCTATTGCCTGCATAAACACCTGCAATGCTTCCGCTTGCGCGCCATTCTCAAAATGCTGGAAGTCAAGCACCAAAAAATCCTTGCCTCTCTTGAGATACTCGGCGATTTCGGCAACTACGTCTTCCCAGGGCTGAAAATTTACGCTACTGTGATAGGTAAACAATACGCCGTTAGAATCCTTAGTTACTCTAAGGTCAAAATATCTTGCGCCGCGCATCATAAGGTCAAGAATCGAAGCGCTTTGACATTTTGTCTTCTCTATAAAGAATTCAAGCATTTTATTGGAATTGGGCGGCGTTAATTGCTCTTCGTATATGTCTGTATTCGCAGTTGCCGCGTCGTGCGCGCCGGGCATAACAACATTTTTTAATAGAGTATCTTCGTTTAAGCCCTGCATCCAGTTAGCGTAAAAATTGTCTTCATTAAGCTCAAATATATATTCCTTCCCGTCTTTGCATGCAAAGAGCGGTAAAAGCGCAATAAGCGCGACCGCTGTTACTAGCAAACCGAGAAGGAGTTTTTTCATAAATATTGCCTTTCTGATAAACCAAACATACTGATATATGAATAATAATTAAGCGTTATTGTGGCGTGGAAATATTTTTTATTTCTCGGCAATAAGTGCCTGTTTATTCATTGTTTTGTTTAAAATTAAATTTATCAGAGCGGCGGCAGGCAATCGCCTCAGCCGGTGGTTCTGGTTGCCGGAGCGGCGCGCATCCCTGCGGACCGATCCGAAGGGATTTACAGCGCCGGCTGCTGCTGGCGCGGCGTCGCGGGATGACGAATGCTGAACAGCGCCACCAGGGCCAGCAGTGCAAAGGCCAGCAGCATCAGCGCCACCGGGACGTAGCTGTCCCATTTCATTAAAAATGCGACCGCCAGCATCGGGCTTATCCCGCCGGAGATAACGGCGCCAATCTCGTGGCCCAGCGCCAGACCGGTATAGCGCACTTCAACTGGAAACAGCTCCACCATCATGCACGGCTGGGCGGCGATCATCGCCCCGTGACATACCGGCAGCGCCAGCAGCATCGCCAGCAGAATCGCCGGGAAGCTATGCATTTGTAGCAGCCAGAAGAACGGGAAGGCGACCAGCGCCATGCCGGTCACGCCAATATAGTAGAGCGTTTTCCTGCCGATACGGTCCGACAGCCAGCCCCAGCCGAGAATCGTGGCGATCTCCACCGTCATGGCAAGGGTCACGGCGGCAATCACCTGGCGCCAGCTTTTGATTTTCTTAAACTTGAACTGACTGGCAAGCAGCGCCGCAAGCAACGCGCCAAAGATGATGCCGACATTCATCAGGCTGCCGGGATGGCTGAGAAAGCCCGATTGCAGGACGGCGACATAGTTCTGTAGCGTGGGTGCCTTCGGGACAAGGGTCGGATTGGGAAGCACGACCTCCAAAGGGTTCTTCAAGGAGGTAACGAGTATCCAATAGACAGGAAAGAGGGTGATGACCAGCATGACGAGGACAAAAATCCAAAAAATCGGGTTGTTCTGTTTCGTTTTTACCTTAAGCATTGGGGCCATCCTCTTGCAGTATCTTTTTGATGTAGACCAGGGAGATCAGGGAGACAACCAGCAAGGTAAGCAGCGAGGCTGTGGAAGCTCTTCCCAGATTGAAGTACGAGAACCCTTCACGGTAGATGAACGTGGAG
>SACC01000309.1 GCA_009928745.1 Clostridia bacterium | reverse complement strand
CATAAGATATGCGCCCACTTCATCAGCAATCTTTCGGAATGCGGCAAAGTCAAGCGCTCTCGGGTAGGCGCTTGCGCCGGCTATTATCATCTTGGGACGACATTCTTTAGCAATAGCCATAACCTTATCATAATCGATTATCTCGCTGCCTTCTTCTACTCCGTAAGATACTATGTTATACTGCTTTCCCGAAAAATTAACCTTGCTCCCGTGCGTCAAATGACCGCCGTGGGAAAGATTCATACCTAGCACAGTATCACCGATATTGATTAGGGCAAAATATACTGCAAGATTAGCCGACGCGCCGCTGTGAGCTTGAACGTTCGCGAATTTTGCGCCGTACATTTCTTTTACACGTTCTATTGCGATTTCCTCAACTATATCCACATACTGACAACCGCCATAATACCTTTTTGCAGGATAACCTTCAGCGTATTTGTTGGTAAGATGAGAGCCAACTGCCGCCATAACCGCAAGAGAAACAAAGTTTTCACTAGCGATTAATTCGAGATTGCCCCTCTGTCTTTTTAATTCAAGTTCGAGTGCGTCGTATACTTTTTTGTCCGTCTTTTCAATAATGGATAATTTCATCTTTTTCTCCTTATAATTGCATAATTATGCGCGATTCTTTTCCACGAACGCCGATATTTGAGCCTTTTGTCTAAAGCCTACAAACTTGTCTTTGAGCTGACCGTTGACAAAGAATAATACTGTCGGTATAGTCATTACTCCGAACCTCTGCGCAAGATTGACCGAATCGTCCACATTGACCTTTCCAACGGTTACGATGCCGGCATTATCTGTTGCGAATTCTTCCATTATCGGAAGCAACATTTTGCAGGGATTGCACCAAGTCGCCCAAAAATCTACCAATAGATATTTGTTACTCTCTAGCATTTCATCAAAATTTTTCTCATTCATAACAACAAATTTGTCACTCATTGTTTTCCTCCTTTATTATAAGCCGCTCCATTTTTGGCGCGTAACCTATTTTGTTCTTAATAAGCTTGTCCAATAGTATTGAACTAGCGAGTCCGAGTAGCAGTGCGCCGATAATCATAATAAATAGCACAAGTTCGTTAAAAGCGTGTCCTATCGCAATCGCTGCGCCCACGAATAATACGGGTATGATATAAACGATAAATGCTGCTTTCAGCACGAAACTGTCGCCCATTGTAACCGCCACTTCGTCTCCTACTTTTGCATTGAGCAGGTTTTTGACATCCACATATACCGATATGTTATCTTTGTGCGTCATACACATTCCGCATTTGTCACAGGCGGTTTTACGGGCAAATACCACTCTCGCGGTATTTCTCTTTTCATTGATCCTTTCTACTCTCCCGATTTCTTCCATATCAGTCTTTTATGGCAAGATATAACTCCCTTAATTGCTTAGGCTCAACCTCTGACGGCGCGTCAGTCATCAAACAAGACGCGTTCTGTATCTTGGGAAAAGCGATAACATCTTTAATGGAATCAGTCTTTGTCAGTATCATTATCAGACGGTCAAGCCCGAATGCAAGTCCGCAATGAGGCGGAGCCCCGTATCGGAAAGCATCCACAAAATAACCGAACTTGGCTTTGATTACTTCGTCACTCATACCAAGAAGTCCGAACATCTTCTTTTGCATATCCGCTCTGTGAATTCTCACACTGCCGCCGCCTGCTTCCTCGCCGTTAATAACAAAGTCGTAAGCCTTTGCGCGTACTGCAAGCGGATTGCTGTCTAACAGCGCTACGTCCTCATCCATCGGACTTGTAAAAGGATGATGCACTGCAGAATATCTCTGTTCTTCTGCGTCATACTCAAGCAGCGGGAATTCGGTTATCCACAGCATATTATACACGTTTTCGGGTATTATATTGTTCTCCTTAGCGAGCTTTATTCTAAGCGCGCCAAGCGATGCAAATACTGTTTTGTCACTGGCGTCTGCGATAATGAATACCGCGTCGCCCTTCTCTACGTTAAGTCTAATCTTAATTTGTTCAAGCTGCGCTTCGGTAAAAAATTTTGCAACGGACGAGGTAAGTCCGTCTTCTTTGAAGAGCATATACGCAAGTCCTTTTGCGCCGTAATCTTTGACGAACTCACCTAGCTTGTCAATCTGCTTGCGCGCCATTGAGGCAAGCCCCTTGGCGTTGAGCGCGCGGACGCTACCCGTCTTGACAGATTCTTTGAATAGTGTCAATTCACTATCTTTAGCAATATCGGATATATTCTTTAGTTCGAAGCCAAAACGTGTGTCAGGCTTGTCCGAGCCGTAGCGTTCCAT
>SACC01000308.1 GCA_009928745.1 Clostridia bacterium | reverse complement strand
TTTAGCGTAATATTTCTTTTCTATTTCCTTTGTTTGATCGTACAACGCCTTAATACCGTATTGAGGTAACATAACCGCGGCAAAAATTATGACAATTATTGCCAATAATATAAGTAAACCTTTATCTTTCTCTGAAATTTTTACTGTCATATTAACCTCCTGTTATGCTGTAACGACAGCGGCGCCACTTATTTCGAGAACAATTAATAGTGTTTTTATCCCGTACATAGGGGGTGAAACAACACTCCCACTTATCTCGAAAAATTCACTGGCGTCCAAATCATCGCATATAGTTTTCATTTTGAATTCCGCGCTCTCAATAATAGTAATCTCAACTGATAATAAACCATTATTGTTATCGTATTCAATCTTGTTAATTTCGTATCTAAAATCATCCTGCGAATTGCTCAATATCGCTTCTGCGTACATTCTGTTCGCTGACGCCTCAAGCGTATCTATTGCGCGCTCTTCAACCGATTTCATAGTCAATAGCATAATATTATATACGGTGTTTCCGTCTATGCTTGCCGCCATGTATCTTGCGTCAACATATTTTTCACCGTTGAGCTGTAAATCCATAAAAGGCTCATAGGTAACGCCCTCAAATAATATTCCACCATACATTGATGCGGCAAACTCTTGAAGGTTAATACCCGAGACAAGCCCTCCGCTAAATACTATTACCATCTGTCCTCTAAAATAATCGTACCAGATTGTTTCGGTCCTGTTGCTCTTCTGTTTGTCAATAAGATAAGCCAGCGCGCCGTATAAAATATCATAATTAGAATTAGTTTTGTCTAACTTTTCAAGAAATGCCTGTCCGTTAGTTTTCAAATCAATATCAAGCGCGTAGGTATAAGCGGTATTGGAATTCACTATCCCGTCACGGATTGCCAAGACTTCTTTACTTGTAGCCTTGGTGTATCTGCTGCTTCTTATATTAAGATACTCGTTAATCTTTTCCGCCTGATATATCTCTGATACCACAGCCTGATATTGAGCTACCAAATCACTGGTCTCGCTAATAGTGAGATCATACGCGCCCCTTATTGTCTGCTGATTTTGAAAATCATCGCGAAGACCTGTTAAGGTATAATTAAAATACGCAATCGCGCCGATTACGGCGACAATCACTATAACAAGCGCAACCATCATATATGTAGACAGTGGTCTTTTTTTGGCTTTTGCCCTCTCTCCGCCCGCGGCTTTAAAGAGGTTAATATCTCTTTTTTGTACGCTCATACTTACCTCCTGATAAATGCGCCGAGAGCGCAACTGAATGCGTTATAATCCATCAGCGACATTCCCTTAACAAAGGAAGGAAGGGGCAGATGCGACACCATCATATTAACTGAATCAGCAAGATTTTGGAGTATTTCATCCAATACCGCCGCGTTACCCGTAACATATACCGCTTTTATTTCCTTATGTTCATTTCTAGATTCATAATACCTGACAATGCTGTTTATACTGCTGGCAAGCTCCTGCAATAGGTATTCCATATCGAAATTGCTAGTGTCATTGACATAAAGCACGGAGCTTTTAGAGAATTGGCTTTTGAAGTTGTCGAAAACATTCAGGGATATGAATGTATCCTTGAAGTCAAGCAGCAAAAAGGTGTCTTCCAACAATTTTTTGTCAGTTTTGGAATATCTTTCAATCAGCTTTGATATTGTGTTCGGCGCAACATCAAGCACGGAAGGAGATAACCCCAGTTCCATTCCCGAGGTATGCAGGCTATCAATATTATCATTGGATATGTATGTAACCAAAATCTTAAGCTTAAACTTCTTGTCCTCTGTTTTAATTCTGTCTACAATAACATAATCAAGAGTATTATTAGCCACTTTTGAATCAGAAAAAATCTCTGAAGCGATAACTTTTTTAATTTTGTTATCTGGAACATCGGGAACAATCATCTCTCGAAAGGCAATTCTCGAATTGTCAAGCACATAAGTCGCAATCGTCGGCTTTATGTTATTGGATTGCATACAATCCTGCAATACCTGCGTGAATACCATCAAGTCTTTGATATTACCGGTCTCCAGAGAGCCTGCTGTTGTGCTTATATCGTAAAAACTGTTCACAACAATTTTTCCTCCGCGAAAACCGCCGTCAATAAGCTTGATTTTTTCGTCACTGATGTAAATACAAATCATATATACCTCCAATTAACCTACATCGTTGTAAGATGAGAACATCGGCGTAATTACTGAAAGCAGAATAAAGCCGATTACACCCGCCATTACTATCATCATAACAGGCTCGAGAAGCGC
>SACC01000307.1 GCA_009928745.1 Clostridia bacterium | reverse complement strand
AAAGTATACAGTATACTCTAGTGTATGGTATACTCTAGTATACTGTATACTAGAGTATACCATACAATATATCCGGAATGCAACAGCAATCGTATATTTTATCGCCTTTAGTTATCCTGCCGTTATGCAGCCGATGATTTCGCCGGCATATTGATATCGCATTTATCAGGCGTTAAATACTTCATGCTTTTCTGTTTTTACAGGATATTTTTAATCTCTTTTCCGGTAATGGCCGGGATTTCTATACGGTATAGTTTTATATTATTATTTCTATATTTCTTTATACGGTAATTATTTTCGTCGTATTGTCTTTCAGATTATGGATGATAAGGATCCTGTTATATTCAGCCGAACCCTCCGTTCCCTGATATTGTTCGCCGGCCGCAATGATAAATTCATCGGTCACGGCATAGATCTGACCCAATACGAAATTTTCCGTATTGAATAATTCTTTCGGCTTCAGATCGGAAAGATTTAATTCTGTTATTTGTGTTGCCGTATAAATATTTTGTGTTTTCAGATCCGGTGTACCCGTATCCTGCTGCGGCTGCGGAACCGATAATAAATATAGCCGGTTGCTTTCCATTACGGTCCTGTTCGTTGCCGCTAAACCGGACAAAATAACCTGCGGTTCTTTTTTGCTGCCGATCTTTATCCTGTATAAGGAATACAAAGTATATTCCTTTTCATTGAATAACGAAGCGATGGGATCGCCGTAATAATAAAGCCATTTGCCGTCTGTATAAAAACCGTAATTATCGGAATTACTGATCTGATATAAAGTCTCGATTTCACTGAAATCAAGATTCGCACGATATATATACCCGTTGCCGTCGTAATAATAGATATGATCATCGACAACAGTCACAAGAACCGCATAATCACCATAGGCAAGAACCTGCGGTTCACCGCCGTTCTTATCAACGCGATATACCATAGGGTCATCTTTTTCTCCGAATATGTATGAATAATACAAATACGATTCATATATCAACATACTGCTCGCTCCGTCGGTGATGTTTTTTACGACAAATGATTTTTCACCGTTCAGGGAGTCATATTTTACTATGTTGAATTTTAGAGTCGGGTCATCAACCGTTAAAGGCTGACTGTCAACGGCAAACGCGTATACAGAAGCGGTCGTTCCGTCGTCTGACGGCTCCGCAGCCATTAATATGGTATTTAAACCCAGATAAGCAGGACAGTCGGGATCAGAATGACGGCATTCCGGAATCTGACAGACAATTCCGTCCGTATTGTCAGCCGGACATAAGCTTTTTAATGTACCTGACGCAAAAGTATAATAAAGTATACCGTTTGCATATCCGGCAAATCCGCCGGTATAAGCTCTTTTCCCCGAATCCCGGCCGAAGCAGCCTGCCGACGATAAGCAATATAAAAAAACAACACAAATTAATATAACATCGATCAATTTTTTTCTGCTTTTATACATTTTTTCACTTCCTTAATTTTTTTATGTTGTCAAGGTTTCATGAAATCTATAAAATAATCGCAATCGTGATGTAATATAAATGATTTTTATACAAATTTAATAATATTATTCCGATTCATTTGTTTCCCTGATATATGGATACATTAGTTGCCTTGCTGGGTTTGAGTGAAAGTGACGCCATCGTAATCAATCCTCATCATTAAATAACGGTACGGAATATCGTTATACGTGTAAAACAGATTGGTACTTATTGCATATTCCAAACCGGAAGTATCGGTAATATCTCCTGTACTTGCATAAACACTTGAACCGCCGGCAGGGTATACTAATGTATTAGTATCTTGTCTCGGCATAGTTTCATCATTAAATTTTATGACAGCTAAAACATCTATATAAATTGTACCCGAATTTGTAGAAGGAACACCGCTGGCTGACGCATATGATGAAACGATTGTTTCTGCGGAATTTAATGATAAACATGAATATACACTGCATCCCATAAAAGTATTTGTAAATGATGATGATATGGCGTTAACAGAACCTGACAAAACACAGAAAGTCAATAATAAAACAGCTCCTGCCATGAATATTTTTTTCATAACTTCTCCTTTTAAATTTGATACGGTTATTATTTTTACATCACGATCACGAACGTTATTAAATTACCGATAAAGTAATATAAAATAAAAAAACAAATCTCATATAATCAACTTAAATCAAATTTACAATTGAATTCATGCAATAACCGATTTCATATTAAATATATTTATATTTATCCGAATGTTCATTGTATTAAGTGTAAAATATATTTATATATTTTCATT
>SACC01000306.1 GCA_009928745.1 Clostridia bacterium | reverse complement strand
ATTCCGTAACGCTTCATATTACCCCCGCATACTCTTTTTAATTAAGTTTAATAATATTATACAATAGAAGTATTGCTTTTGCAATATCAATTCGACTTTATAATCTGTTACGAAAATTAAAATATTGACATTTTTATCGAATGGTCATATAATTAACACATTCTGATTCGCGGAGGGTCATATGCCTGTAACAAACACACAACTCTCAACAGCTGAGAAAATCAAAAATTATTTAATTGCTCACGAAAATGTTGCGCAAATAATAAAATATACTATTTTTAGTATGCTTGCCTTCGTTGTTGAGTATGTTTCATTTACCTTGTTAGTATTATTACTCAAGAACTATAACGAAGACGCCGTTTGGTGGATTTTCCAATATACCACGGCAAGCGGCGGCATGGGCGCAATGATTGCCTTCTTCGTGTCCGTCATGCTTGCGCAGATTACCGCCTTTATAGTTAACCGCAAAAAAACCTTTAAGGCAACTAACAATCTTGCGTTCAGCATTATTACATATTCGATTATGGTAGTTGGAATAATAATATTCAATACTTGGTCGGGAGCGGCAATCACCAACGCGTTATATAAAGTTATTAATAATCTAACCGTATGCCAATACATCGGCAAGCTAACTGGGTCATTCGCCGCATTTGTTATCACTTTTATTATGAGCAAGTTTATCATAATGCGTAACCCAAAACCCAAAACTGATGCTTCTACGCTTATTCAAGAATAGGAGTAATTCAAAAAATAAGAAATAGCTAATAAAAAATGCAGACTAGTCTGCATTTTATTATTTGTCAACTGTTATGTAATTTTACTAATTCTTACGGCACATAGGAACTTCCGAAGAATGCCGTCTCAAAGCTACCTATAAAACTGTGTCCGGCGTATGTAAATGAGGTTAAACTTGTCGTGTATGAAAACGCATAGTCACCTACATATAAGTTCTGTGGAGCGCCTGCTGGCGGATCATCATCTTTTATTATTATGGATGTTACATTCTCCATATTAGCGAAAACGCCAGCGCCTATTCTCGTTATACTGAATGGCATAATTATACTGGTTACTATTTCGTTACCCGCAAAAGCTTCGTTAATATATTCTTGATCAATAAGTATTGCGGTTACCTGTTTTTCCTCATAACCTGCGGGATGATGAGTTGCAGGTATCTCCAATTCGCCAACTAGTCCAGTATAACCAACCGCGGCATAACTAATAGCAAACGATTTGTCAGAAATAATCAAGCCTAGCTCGTCAAGAGGCACAAAAATAATATGCTTTTCACTTGGATTGTATTCACTGACGGGGATTTCCACAGTTTTATCATCCTCATATGACTCGGTCCAGATTGCAAGCGTAGAAACTAACACTGCGCCTATAATCGCCATGCTCATGACTACTATCAATACAATAATGGATACCTTATTAGGTTTCATATCTTTCTCCTGCTATTTTTAGGGCGCTGTACCTACTGCTATATTAACATATAACTTTTGAACAAGCAACTCGGGTCTTGTTTGAATCGCTGATTCGGTTAACGACAACTCAACTTGTATTTCTATCGTAGAGTTGGCTGGAATACTAATTTTACCGTTATCAGGCACCAACTCCTGCATATTTGCCATATTAATAAATTTCAAGGTCATATTAAACAAATTTGACGCTAAAGGCTCAACAAGGTCTTCTACCCACCAACTAACATCCGCAAGATAACTGCTGTCGCTCGTATATGCAAATTGTTTTGTGTATTCAATAGGGTCCTCTGGAGTAAGCGTCCCTTCCACCGCGTCGTCATCAGTATCAAAAACAACTTCCAGATATCCGCCTGAAGTAAGCTCCCACATTCTTCTTAGATCTATAGTAACGAGTAGCGTACTATCTTTAAGGCGCGGATCCATAAGCTCGTCAACTTTTGCAAAATACATCTCCACATTAACTTGAACCTCTAGAGTGCGACTTTCACCTACCGGTGTAAGCTCGAATATATTGTTTTCATCCACATCAATAGCTTCCCCTCGATCCAAATCGTAAAAATTCACAGCTAATACGAATTCATCTTTGTCAAGCCGCTCCAACGGCTCTGTAGACAACGATATATACCAATCGTATTCTACTAATATTGTGCCTGCCCCCCTATTAATAAAAGTTGTACTATATGATAAATTTTGTGCAGTCTGAGATACATACGAGCGCGGAGGATCAGGATGATTATAAGGTTTTTTTACATCAAAATATTTACCCTCAGCAACAGCTCCAGGCATAGCAACGGCAGGAATCAACT
>SACC01000305.1 GCA_009928745.1 Clostridia bacterium | reverse complement strand
CTTCAGGATATACTCCGTTTGCGGGTACTGCTCATATAACCGTAGGTACTGCAATATATCTGTTCCCTGATATAACTCCCAAGCCGAGTACTTGTATTCGGGATATCTTGCAAGGTACTCTTTGTTAACAATCGGCGCATACGGGTCAAAAAGTTTGTCATTGTTCCAACCCCATTCGCCGTCCTCGTACCACTTTGGATATTTGGTTAAGCCTTGCTCATACCAGCCTACGATATAGCCGCCGATATAATAGAAAATCATATCTTTCAGATAACACCTCTCTGAATATACTCCGTGCATAGCTACCTGCTTGCAGTACCACTTTTTGTAACGGTTCTTAACAGCGACTGTCATTTTTACAAGCTCTTTTTCGTTCTTGGTAAGATAGCTGTAGAATCTAACATGCCCGTCCTGTATAGGGTAGCAAGAAAAATCAGTTTTCTTAATACGCTCAACTATATATTTCGGGATAGGCTTTATCTTCTCAGGTTTCATAACCTCACCTCCATATCAGAACCGAATAGGGCTTTCAGCTTAGACATAATCACATCATCGACCTTGGGCGTTTCAGGCTCTTTTTGCGGTAAGTGCTTCGTTTCAATACCGTAATCGCTTTCGTCTATTACTAAGTCATACTTAGCCCGAATCTTGTTGAAGTACAGCTCCGCACTGTGGTATGGGAAGCCGATCATCGGCACACGCGACGGTAGTCCTAGTTCCCGGCTCGTCAGAGTCAAATTGAATTCATCGGCAAGCCTAACTGCGTTATCCCCAAATACCTCATAGAAGTCACCGAGCTTAAGGGCTATTACCGACTTAGGATAAGCGTCTTGAATTCTCATATAGCTTTGGTATAACAAATTGCCCTGCGGTATCTGTAGCGGCGTCTTGGGAGCTGTAACTACTTCTTCAATCTCTTCCTCAATCTCTTCCTCAATATCCTCTTCTACCTCCTCGCAATCTATGATTTCACCGTCCTCGGTTATTAGCTGACTTCTGGGGTTATCTTCAAGCTCTTCTTCGGATGTATTAAATAACGAAAGCTGAAAGTTGGTATTCTGTGGCTCTTTGACCTTAACGGCAGTCGGTGTCGTTTTCGGCGCTGCTTTCGGTTCGGGTTTGTATTCTGTGCCGTCACAATAGTAAAGACTTCCTATAATAGAGTCTTCTTCAAAATAGTGTATAGCCCAGCCGAATACCGTATCCGAGCGAATACACGCACATCTTGCATCCTTTTCAGCCTGTTTTTTAGCTTCCTCACAAGCGTATTTGATAAAGCCGTCTAAGTCCTTACGGTTAATCAAGGCTTTACCATCCACGCTAGTTGCAACACCCTTGTTTATCTTGTCAGCTAAGGTGGCGCTTACGTTTTCTTGCAGATAGCTCTTAATAGCTTCCTGCTCAGCTGTTTTTGTCTGTAGGTTTAACTCAATCATATTGTCTTACCTCCTATTCATCTTTTATAAGTCCGTCTATCAGTTGCTGTTCAAGTTCGTTTAGAAATACCAATGGGTCAATATCGCTACTCGGGTCATCACATTTATCATCCAACGCCTTAACTGCCTCTTTAAATAACTCTTTAATATGTTCGTTTTGTTCTACTTTTCTCATTTCTTTCAACTCCTTGTATTTTTTACCTTTCGGCGGAACCGACTAATCAAAAAAGGCGAAGGGATTGCAAGGGTTAACGAAAATATATAACGCTGTTTACTAACCACCGTAACAACCATATATTTTCGCCTTGCAAGCACAAGGCTTTTTTGATAGGTTCCAAAGACGAAAGATAAAAACGATGTCAAGCATATTGACAATACAGCAAACAAAAAGTCGGCTACCATTTTTATTTAATCTATTAGTAATAATTATATAAATGGATTAAACTGTATAATTAGCAAGGGTTTTGCATGAAAAAATCGTATATATATTGTATATGTAAACGGAGGATGAAATGGATTTTAAGGGAAAGATAGTAAATCATTGTAAATGAGCAATAGAGATTTGAAACCATATAATTATAAAAAAAGAACTATCCGTATATAGTCTAAAGTGACTAAAGTGTTTGGATAGTTCCATTGTGGTGATGATTGGCTTTCTTCCTCTTTTGTTATGTGACACATACATCTGCGATAAGCATCGTAATAATCTTGCGCTACATTTAATTCGTAATTTTGCTGCCTCTTATATATTTCATATACTAATCATATTTATACTTACCAAGAAACAAAACCTTTGTCCCCACAATTGTTTGGGCGATCTATTTCAAAGTGTATATAATCTGTTATTAGTAGGATG
>SACC01000304.1 GCA_009928745.1 Clostridia bacterium | reverse complement strand
ATATAATAGTATTCAATATTTACTATTGTTCAAACGAAGGAGGCCTCTTGTGAACGCACAATATAAAAAAGGCGTACTGGAACTATGTGTACTGTCGCTGCTTAAAAAAAATGACCGTTACGGATATGAGATTTCGGAATATCTTTCCGCTCATATCGATATAGCCGACGGCACGGTATATCCAATATTAAGGAAATTAAAAGACGACGGTCTTCTCACAACCTATCTGCAGGAAGAAAGCGGGGGTCCGCCGCGCAAGTATTATTCCCTGACAAAGCTCGGGTGTGAAACATTTGAAAAAGAACGTACCGAATATTTAATATTCGCGGACATTGTGGCTAGATTGATCGAAGACTGATTTAGAAGGTGTAATAAATATATTTTTTAGGCGCCTTAATATTTAAAATTCAAAACCATAACAGTATGAAAGGAATTGTTTATAATGAGAAAAAGCGAATATTTAACTTTGCTGCTCAACGAGTTAAAAAAGAATAATGTTTCCGACGCCGATGATATACTTGCGGAATATGAACAGCATTTTGCTTTCAAAACGGCGGACGGTTATTCGGAAGAAGAAATTTGCGCAAAGCTCGGAAGCCCGGTAATGCTTGCCGCGCAATATGAAAACAGCACAAAAAACACAAACGCCAAAACCTCTTACGGCAAAAAAATAACGATTGCGATCGGTTTAATTTTTTCGGACATCTTTACAGGTATATTTTTTGCGTTGCTTTATGCTTGGGAATTAATAATGATCGTATTATCATTTACTTGCACAGTCATAGCCGCTTGCCTGTTCGGCAGCTTTAACATCTGTTCTTTGATCCCTCCCATGCCTTATTGGTGCGGCGTAACTTTTGCTCTTGCTTTTTCAGCGTTCGCCGTATTTATCGCAATGTGCTGTATATACTTCGCCGCTTTTACCGGTCAGCTAATACGTTCTTATGGTCGGTTCCACCATAATACTTATGCCGCCGCTTCCGGAAGAGCGGTTCTCCCCTCCTTGGCAATTAATCCTCACTTTTCCGCTAAAGCCAACAGACGGTTACGGACTGTCACGTTGATTTGCCTTGCGATATTTACCGCTTGTACTGTTCTCGCAATGCTCGTATCTATGATTTCATCCGGTGCGCTTGGATTCTGGCATGCATGGAATTGGTTTGTATAATAATCATACTGTTGCCGAAGGGATGGTTTATCGTATATGAAAACAGTCGTTATAACCGGCGCGACTTCCGGCATAGGGCTTGAGACAGCACGCATTTTAACCGGACAGGGTTATTCGGTAATCGGTATCGGACACAGTGCGGAAAACTGCGTTATGGCAAAGGAAAGCATATTATTTAGGAATCCGGACGCAAAAATAATTTTCTTTACAGCCGATTTGATGCAGCAGCGCGAAGTGATACGTGCGGCGGACGAGATTGCAAAACATCTTGACACGGAATGCGGCGGCGAGCTTTATGCGCTTATAAACAATGCCGGTTGCGTCCGCAGCTGGTATATGACCACAGACGAGGGGTACGAGCAGCAATTCGCTTTAAATCATCTCGCAAGCTTTCTGCTTACGCATAAATTACTTGCTTGTTTGAAAATGGCAAACGGACTTGTCATCATGACAGGGAGCGAATCACACAAACGGACAAAAGTCCGCTGGAACGATATTATGCTCAGCCGCGGTTATAATCCGTTGTTTGCTTACAAACAGTCCAAATTATGCAATATACTTTTCGCCAAGGGCTTGAATGACCGCTGCGCTTCGTCAGGAATCCGCGCTTATGTCGTCGATCCCGGGCTGGTTAAAACAGACATAGGAAATAAGAACACCGGAAGTCTGGTCAATCTGGTATGGAAAATACGCAAACGCTTCGGGGTACCTCCGTCGGTTCCCGCCCAGACATACGCCTTCCTATGCGGTCAAGCAGAAAAGGCGGAAGGACTGTATTATTATCTTTGTAAAGAAAACAAATACAGCAATAGTAAGAAGGGTGGTAACAACAATGACAACTTTCCCTATTTGAGAAACCATAAAAGCATATCGTTTGGCATTATTTTGATCTTCTTTATCAGACTTATCAAGCACAAAGAGAAACATTTTTTTTACTTGATCCCACATTTGACCAACGCGATCATCCATTGTACAAAATTTTTCACTGACATGGTGTGCCCAAGAGGTCATTCCGGGAACAATAGAGCCACTCACTTTATCCACTCTTCCGTCGAGAGAGCAACAGCTTGAAGAAAGACATCCCGGAAATTCCATGTCGCATATATGGTTTGCTGAAGTTTCCGGC
>SACC01000303.1 GCA_009928745.1 Clostridia bacterium | reverse complement strand
AATCTATAGCTCCATTCGCGTGTCTTTGCGCTGATAATCGGCGTAAAACTGTCGCTGTCGACATCAATAACATCGCAGGGCGCGAATTCTTTTTCAATGTACTGCTTTAGAGCCGCAGCAACCTCCCTGTCGTTTTTTTTGTCATACAGGATTACAATATGCTTATTCCACTTTATGTCCATTATTTTTTCCTCCTGAGAAGATCAAATTCACTTAGTCTTTTATCGGTTTTGAGATATAACAGCTGTTGCACTCCTTTGGCGTCTTCTATGCTTTCTCCGGCTGTAGTCTTTATCCCCGTTATCGTTATTATATCATTAAAATAAGCGTTTGCAGATAAAATTTCCAATTCGTCGCCTATTTTGAACCGGTTACGCTGCTCCACAAGCAGTCCTTTTTCTTCATCATAGCCCTTTACCGAGGCAATAAAATCGTAATCGCCCGCTGACTGCGAATTGTCAAGCGCAACATTAGCGCTATTCTTGCCAAGATAAAATCCGGTGGTGTAGCCGCGGTTACTGCACTTGTATAATTCTTTATCAAACTCAACCGCATTATATCCTGAAGGAGCTGATTTGTAAGCATCAAGCGCTCTGCGGTAGGCGTTAATAACGTTCGCAACATAATATGTTGTCTTCATTCTTCCTTCAATCTTGAATGAATGCACCCCTGCATTAATCAGCTTGTCTATGTGCGCAAGCATATTAAGATCGCGGCTATTCATTATATAAGTACCCCGCTCGTCCTCGAACATCTCTAAGGGCGCGCCGTCACGGCTTGCCTCTGTCAGCTTATAACTCCATCTGCACGCTTGGACGCACTCGCCTCTGTTACTGTCTCTTTCGGCAAGATAATTGCTTAACAAACATCTGCCGCTGTAACTTATACACATTGCGCCATGCACAAAGCACTCTAGCTCTACTGAGGGAGGCAACATATCTCTTATCTCTTTAATCTCGTCTATGGATAGTTCTCTAGCAAGCACTATTCTTTTTATTCCTCTTTCCGCCCAAAACCTTGCAGTATAGCCGTTAGTGGTGTTCGCCTGTGTGCTAAGATGCAGCGGTAACGCAGGCGCAACGCTCTGAGCCAAAGTAATTACTCCAGCATCTGTGACTATCGCGCCATCCGCATTTATTGACTCAATATACTTCAAATATTCTTTCAATTCGCCAAAATCACGGTTGGCAGGATAAATATTCACTGTTATGTACGCCTTGCGGTTAAGCGAATGCGCATATTCTACGGCGCCTCTCAAGCCTTCAGCGTCAAAATTATCGGCATATGCGCGCAAAGAAAAGCTGCTACCGCCGATATATACGGCGTCTGCGCCAAAGTGGAATGCGGTATTAAGCTTTTCTCGGTTACCTGCTGGAGCCAATAGTTCCATAATTGTTTTCCTT
The DNA here is from genome assembly GCA_009928745.1 of Clostridia bacterium. Classification (GTDB taxonomy): domain Bacteria; phylum Bacillota; class Clostridia; order Christensenellales; family CAG-1252; genus SACC01. Next base: position 904 of record SACC01000303.1, on the reverse strand, counting down.
ATATTTTACAAGCATCACGCCGTCTCCGGCTGTATGCAGCTGTGTGTCTAATCTGTCATCAGCCGCTATTTGTTTCAAAAAATAGCGTATATTAGTAATAATTGTGCGGTGCTTATGCGCTGGATAATTCTCGCCCACAATAAAGCCCTGATAAAGTATATCGTCAATGAATATCATACCATCGCGTGATAGCAATCGCAATAAATGCGTAAACATTGTGTGATAATGCCCTTTAGGACCGTCCAAAAGGATAAAATCGTACTGCCCGTCCATTAATGAGACAACAAGGTTAGCGTCGTCTTCAATGCAACGCACTCTTTCATTTACGCCCGCCTTTTCAAAGTTTCTTTTCGCCTCTTCCATACGGTCTGCGTCAATCTCTATTGTCGTCAGCTTTGCCCAGCGAGCAGAATTGAGCATAATCAGTCCGCTATAGCCAATAGCCGTTCCAATCTCAAGAATTCTTTGCGGCTGACGCTCCGCAACAACCTTTGCAAGTAATCTGGCAGGCTCATCCTCCATTACGGGAATATGCCTTTCTCTTGCGTTAATTCTTAATACGGATATTAATTCTTCCATATAACTGCATCAACTTTCAATAATAATCGCCAGTATCATCGGATTAGTTTTGAGAACATTGTATGTCTTTTCACGCGCTAGACGCGTTATCGCTTTTTTGAGCGTACTGCGGTCGTCTGCGCTACGGTATTGCGCTTTAACAACGATTTTGCCAATCTCATCCTTAAGCTCGGCGACTAATTCATCATTAACTACAACCCCTCTGAGCATTATCTCGGGACCTGATAAAACCGAGCCGTCCTCAAGCTTTATATCAACCCATATAATCATCACTCCTTCAACCGACAGACTCTTGCGGTCGCGCAATACTATATCCATATTATCC
>SACC01000302.1 GCA_009928745.1 Clostridia bacterium | reverse complement strand
CCGCCCAGCTGAGCATTGCGCCGTCCCGGTCAAGGCGAAAATCATAATGGTCCTTGCGGGCAATATGATGCTGTATAACATATCTTAGTCCCTCATCAGCCGGCTTAGCTTCGCCCGTTGGCTCGGGCGTCTTTTCAAAATTCCTTTTCTTGTTATACTCCTTTAGCTCCGCATTCATTAATAAACTCTCCTCACGGTTATTGTTCCCACCTAAATTCTCCTATATTCAACACGAATATTTTTCCTTTGATTTGCCGCTTGCGCACAAAAAAGTAATGCGCTTTAATCCTCTATACAGCTTTTGCCGTATGTCAGATTTTTGCACATTACTTTTGTTTGGTTTAGCCTTTTATCGGCTTATTTTTGAATTATTAGATTATGGATTGATGATAATACTTGCCGCGTCATCTGTAACAAGCGTATGAGGCAGGGTTCCGTCCCATGTCTCAAGATACGTAATATACTTAAGATAATCAGATATCAGCGCAATCTCCTCAGCGGTTTTGCCATTGAAGTCGATATCGTATTTGATGACATCGTCATCAAGCTCGCTCTCGATAATAGAGAAACCGAACATGCGCGCGATTTCGATTGATTTCAGCTTGATTGCGCCGGCGTCCGCTCTAGCTATCGCTAATTTTGCGGCTGCGTCTCCTTCGGCTTTGGCTATAGCCGATTCGGCATTAAGCTTTGCGACCTCAAGATCTCTTTCTGCTTCAATAATTGCTTTCTGTTTTTCATATTCTGCTCTTAATTCTTCCTGCTCAGCAATCATTTTGTTCTCAACCGTCTCCTCAAATGCCGAGCTGAAGGATATATCGGTCAATACTACGGTCATAATATCAGCGTAGTAGTCGTTGGTAATAGCGTTATGCACGCTAACTTCGATTGCAGGACTTATTAGCGCGCGGGTCTCAATTATCTTCATCGCCTGATTGGTTGACAGAATTGCCTTGGCGCGCTCCGTAGCAACAGCTTCGATTCTGTTAGACAATACTAACAATTCACCATAATTATTTATAATATTAATTGCCTTATCGGGCTGGATTCGCCATTGAACAGTCATCGCAATCTTCAGTGCCTGCCCATCGCTGCTATATGCTTCTGTTCTTATATCTATCTGCTGAACAGTCGAATCATAATATGCGTATTTTTTTGTTAACATATTATCCCAATAAGTGCTCGCCGTTCTTACCTCTCTGGCTTCTCCCCATACCTTGACAACAGCGACCTCACCCGCATTAACTACGCGGATATTCCACGGAAGGAACATAAAACACGCCAGACAGCCTAGCCCAACCGCGATAAATATCATACCCATTTTCTTGTCGCGCTTTTGATTAAGTATTCCCATCACAATTCCTGTAACCGCGAAAGCGATAGTAACAATCGCCAACAAAACTTTAATAGCCATAAAATAATCCTCTCATATAAATATTCAGCGTTTTTGATTAAACACTTATAAGTAATTATAATTTAATTGCTTTCAAATTGCAAGAATTTGGTAATCAATAATATTCATTGTATTGAATTAATTACAAATATGTAAAATCCTTTTTTATTCTTCTCTTTTCGGATAGAACTTGTTATTAGGTGCTGGTTCATAGAATACAGACGTTATTATATTATCTAAATAATTGATTAGATTAGAACTTCCATTAAAGTATCAGAAATGAATTGAAGTTAGTTACATTTGATGCCGGATTATCATATTATAAAGTAGGAGGTTATACATAAAAAATAGGAGGCGTCAACATTATGTGGTGTAATAGTAGATGCAATTTTGGAACCTGCTGTTGCTTAGCTATAATAATAAGTATAGTTTTAGGAGCAATAGTGGGCGTTTTATTTGCTTTTGGTTTAATTCCGTTTATTCAGATTGCTGTTTGGATTGCTTTTGGATTAAGTGTTTTAACTCTAATTCTTTTAGTTGTGGGAGTATTATTGGGCGCAGTTACTGCACCAGGTATACTGTCAAAATGCTTGTGCAATAACCTTGTCTGCTTATTAGTAGGAATATTCGGAACCTTGTTAGTTTCTTTAGCGGCTTTATCGATCGTATTAACGCCTGCGTTTGTGTTGGTGACAGCTCTTGTTGCCCTCGGCGCTGCTTTCTTTACAATATTAATTATATCGATTATTTGCTTTATTGCTTGCTTTTTGTGCTAGTTCTGTTCCGCTAACGAAATTTGCTAATTAATTATATTTGGGTTGAACACTCTTTTTTCCGAGTGTCCGCCCAAAATATTTACATAATTTAGCAATTTATTTGTTTTTTATATTATTAATGCACTAAAAAACATTCAAACGCACGGCT
>SACC01000301.1 GCA_009928745.1 Clostridia bacterium | reverse complement strand
CGTGAATACCGGTATAGACGTAACGGTCGTTTACGCTCTGGACGGTGCGGATGCAGGCAACTATACAATAGCCGACAGCACGGTAACTGCAGATATTACTGCAAAAGAATTGATCGTAATTTGGAGAGGTGAAGCTGATTCCGGCGAAGACTTTAGCTGGGTTTATACGAGTAGCAGCATTGCTCCCACCGCAAGCGTAGAGACTGGAGTCGACTTAGAGACAATAATCTTGACCGTCACGGGTTCTGCGACGAATGCAAGTGACGAACCGTATACGGCAATGGCGGCAATTACACCGTTTAATGGCAATTATGTCCTTACAGGAGATGCAAAGGAATTTTACATAACTAAGATACAGCTTGCCGAACCTGCGGTAACAGGCGCGTATACCTATTCTGGAGTAGCTATTACGGCGGACTACGAATATGACGATGCTATTATGAGCGTTGGAGGAGACCCTTCGGGCGTAGACGCAAGCGATTACACTCTGAGCTTCACAATAATCGACGCCGATAATTATGAATGGGCGGAAGGCGGCGACGGCAGTATAAGCTGGACGATAGCGCAAGCAACTAATAGCTTAAGCTCTGCGCTTGCTATCACTGGGTGGACATACGGCGGCAGCGTCAATGCACCTGCGGCGACATCAGACTTCGGCAGCGTATTATTTACCTATTCAGCCAGCGAAAACGGAGCTTACACGGCGACAGCGCCCATAACTGTCGGAACATGGTGGATAAAGGCGGCGGTAGAAGCAACGACAAACTATACGGGACTTGAAAGCAAATTGAGTTTTGTGATTGCAAAAGCGACGCTAGCTGACGACACTCAAGGATTAAGCGTTGTTTACGATGGCGCTGCGCACAGAATTGCGGTAACGCTTAGCGGCTACAAATATTCAGACAGCATCAATAATGCAGCATTAGGATTCACAACGTCCGCAAGCGGTAACTATACCTCAGACGAAATATCAATTGTCAATTACGGCAGTACAACCGTATATTACAGAGCAACATTTGATAATTATAATACCGTTGAAGGCTTTGTAACGCTTCATGTCACCAAGAGAGCGATATCTCTACTTATTGATAATAAGACGAGCAAACAAGGTGAAGAGATTTTACCTTTGACATACCGATTAGCTGCGAATTCGCTTAATATTATTCAAGACGACGAGCTTAATATTCTCCTCACCAAAGCCGGAGATATGACTGCCGGGAAGTATGATATAACAGGAGAATATGATAACGATAATTACAGCGTAACTTTCACTAACGGCAAATACACGGTTACGGTGGCAATAGTCAGCGAAGATTTTACGAGCGGCAAAGATAACGATCCGATAGCAGTCGATGTGACTACCGAAGAGGGTTTTGATCCGGAGTATTTCGTTATAATAACAGACTCTTACGCAATAACCAATAACCTTTATACGGGCAGCGTCAGTTTTGTTCAAAACACGGGCGTTTTGCAAGGCATACTACTAGCCTATGAAGATGGAGACGGTAATCCTGCCGAATTCAATAGCAGTATGGTAATTGCTTTGAGCCTTGATGAAAAATATTATGGCAACGAAACTTTGAGAATTGCTCAGATTAACGAGAATGGATCGCTCACTTATATCGAACATTGGTTCGAAAACGGAAAGCTTTGTTATGTTGCAGACAGCGTCGGCAATTATGCGTTGATCGGCGATATTCAATCCGACGCAAGCGCAAAATCCTGGATTAATATTGTTTTGTGGATTTTAATTGGATTATTAATAATTGGTACGGTGGCGATAATCGTTTTTCGCAAAAGAAAAGATATAGAGAAAAAGACGAAAGAAGAAATGTAAAAATGTTGGATTTTTATATAATTATTAATACTTTTCTAATATCCACAGCGTGCCCAAAGAAGATAAGGTTTTTACCCGAAATCAAATGAAAATGATTTGTATATGGGGCAGATTGTTATGAGCAGATCATAGTGCTCCTAAGCGACAAGTTGCTGGTTCAACTCCCTTAGAATCTACCAAATTTTTAAAAGCAGGATTCTGCTAAAGGACTATAGTATTTTTGTTAATGTTTATCGATTTTTTTACGTTCGATTTATGTTGTAGGCTTTCCGCCAAGTGGTACCCAACTGAACCCGTAAAAAAGTTTAATTGGGTATTATTTTTTATCATTTTCACTAGAATACTTATTAAATTAAATTTTTCAAATATTTCACCGTTTCGTAGTGGCTTAGCGTAGCAAAGCCGTTCACAGAAGTAAACGGGTAAAAATATTGCTTAAAACTAATATCACTTATTTTATTGACCGAGCAAATTACTCGGTC
>SACC01000300.1 GCA_009928745.1 Clostridia bacterium | reverse complement strand
GTAATATCCCACGGGCATTACGACCACGGCGGCGGATTGAAGACCTTTCTTGCACTTAACGAAAAGGCGTATATATATATCAACAAAGACGCTTTTGGAGATTACTATTCGGGTGACGAGGCGATGAGATATATCGGACTTGATAAAGCATTGCTTGGCAATCCAAGGATAAAGCTGGTTAATGATTATTTGAGAATCGACGCTGCAATAAGTATTTTTGCGGGTGTCACCGGCAGAGAGCTTTTTTCTACTATGAACAAGACTCTTAAGACGAAAAAGGACGGTGCAATTGTTGAGGACGGCTTTATTCATGAACAAAATGTTATAATTACCGAAAAGGGCAAAAAAGTATTATTCGCAGGTTGCGCGCATAACGGTATAGTTAATATACTCCAAAAATATAAGGAGATAGAGGGCGGTGCGCCCGATATAATAATCGGCGGCTTACATCTTTATAGTCCCTCGAACGGAAAAAGCGAGGACAAACAAAGAATAGAAGCGTTAGCCGAAAGATTGGGCGGTTGCGGCGCCAAGATATATACCTGTCATTGCACGGGTCAATACGCATATTCGGTTCTAAAGGGCATATTAGAGGACAAAATAGGTTATCTGGCTACTGGGAGTAGCTTAACAATATAATAGTAAAGGAGCAAATACAATGAGCAATGAATGTGATCACAATTGCGGCAGCTGCAGCGAAGCATGTGAGGAAAGGAAAGAGGATTTTAGAGAAAAACCGCATGAGTTAAGCAGAATAAAAAAGGTTATCGGCATAGTAAGCGGCAAAGGCGGAGTAGGTAAATCTATCGTTACCTCAATGCTTGCAGTACTTATGCAGCGCAACGGTTTTAAGACTGCGATTCTTGACGCCGATGTAACAGGCCCATCGATACCCAAGGCTTTCGGGCTGAAAGGCGCCCCCGATACAAGCGACATAGGTATGTATCCTATAGTTAGCAAGATGGGAACGAAGATAATGTCTACGACATTTTTATTAAAGCACGAAACCGATCCGGTAATCTGGAGAGGACCGCTGATTGCGAATATTGTAAAACAGTTTTGGACGGACGTAATATGGGGCGATATTGATTATATGTTTATCGATATGCCTCCGGGCACCGGCGACGTGCCGCTGACCGTATTTCAATCTATACCGCTAGACGGCATTATCATTGTAACATCTCCGCAGGAGCTTGTTAAGATGATAGTTGCCAAAGCCTTCAATATGGCGTCCAAAATGAATATTCCTGTAATCGGGATAGTTGAGAATATGAGCTATGTTAAGTGCGATTGCGGTAAAGAAATCAAGATATTCGGAGAAAGCAAGGTTGAGGAAACCGCAAAAGCATTTAAGGTCAAAGTGCTTGCAAAAATGCCGATAGATCCTAATCTTGCAACGGCTTGCGACAGAGGGTTAATAGAACTTTTTGAGGGTAACTGGCTGGATAGCGCGGTTAACGTTCTTGAGAATGCCGCCACGGCGGTAAAAAAATAAACGGAGGTAATAATTATGAAAATAGCAGTAGCAAGTGACGGCATTGCCGTAACGGAACATTTTGGTCATTGCGGTAATTTTAACATTTTTGACGTGGAGAATAACGCAATAGTAAAAGTGGAGAGCATACCTAACCCGGGACATAGACCCGGCTTTTTACCTAATTTTCTTAATGATTTAGGCGTAAAAGTTATTATATCAGGCGGTATGGGCGGCGGAGCCATAGATATTTTTAACGAAAAAGGTATTGTTACCATTATCGGCGCAAGCGGTAAGGCGGAGAACGCGGTAGTAGCATATCTTAACGGTAGTTTGCAGTCAAGCGGCGCAGTATGCAAAGAGCATCAGCATAAGGACGATTGCGGAAATTAACCCGGTCAAACGCGAATTCAATACTTGAATTCGACCGGACTTAAGGGGACAACATCAGCCGCTACGCTTTGTGATATTTTCCCCTCTTTTTGTAAAATTCACCCCTTTCTTTTCGTTGCACGGCAACGATAAGGGGAAAAAGTCAGGTACACGCCCTTACTTTTTCTAATATAGCTTTTATTTGACCAAACGCGAATGCAGGAAAACCTGCATTCGGTCGGACTTATTAGACAACAAGGAAAAAACCTCTTGTGGTTATTAAAATCACAAGAGGTTTTATAATTAAGGACATAAGTAATAAGTTCACAGCCGATTATTTCTATTTTCAAAAATCGATGTTTTATTTTAATACTAAGCATTAGTTATAAAAATAGTTATTAACACATATAAGCATAATTCTTGTATATGGAATTAAATGGTGTTATAATTAAGCCATTAATATCGGGAGTCAGAAT
>SACC01000019.1 GCA_009928745.1 Clostridia bacterium | reverse complement strand
AACAGAATACCCAAAAGTATTAAAAGATTATTATAATTATTCACCGCCGCCTTTACCGCTGTTGCAGCCGCGTTATACGCTGTTCTTGCCGCTTGAGCTGCCACCTTTGCTTCATTGTGATTATCGTTATCAATAATTTCGGGGATATTTGCGATAAGTGCAATTATTCCTTCCGCGCTCTGACTTTGTTGCGTAAGCAGGGTGATTTTGTCTTCCGCAGCTGTCAATGCGGTATAATTTGTCACATATAATTTCTCACTTGCGGAAAGTTCGTTATATTTTGTTCTCGCATTTTCCACAGAATTGGCATCTGCAAGACTGATATTAGCCGGCAAATTTTCTATTATTACTGTTACCGTGTCAGCCGTAGCTTTTTCCGCAAGTAACAGCGGAATACATGCTTCCGCATCCAAAAGCGCCTGCAATTTCGTCACTAACGCCTTCGAGTTTTGGCTGAGTGTTTCATAATCGGCGCGCGCGGCAATTATATTGTTTATTTTGGCATAAGTAATTGCGCCGAACGCCTCTATCTTGTTATCTACTGCAAGCGCGTCGGATATTGTCTTTTCAATAGCAGCAAGCGCCGCTTCGGCGTTTAGCAGCTTATTGTAATTATTAACCAGCAGCTTGCTTTCTGCGCTTAATGCTTCGTATGCCATACGCGCGCTTTCTACTATCGGCTTGTCATCATAAGTAATAACAGCGTCAAGACCCTCAAATATCCCGATAACAAAAGCCGCATCAGCTGCCGCTATAATCGTGTCAACTATAGCAAGACTGCTTTCTATAATAGCATAGCTTGTAACGAAAGATTTTTCGTCTGCGGTCAGTAGGTTATAGTCCTCATATACCTCATTAATAAATCTTCCCGCATTATGAACACTTGCGTCATCGTCTGTATCAATCCCGTCAACTACTGACGGCAGTTCCAAAATACGCAATTCAAAAGCCTCTCCGGTAACCTTTGCCGCATTTAACACCGCAATACGGGTTTCTGCGCCAGTCAGCAGGCTATAATTGGTTACAAAACTTTTTGCATCGGCGCCAAGCAAATCATAATTAACCCTTATTTCCTCAATTCTGTTCTCAAATACTAGCGTAACATTAACAAGCGTAGCAATACTCGCTTTTACCTCTTCTGCTATTGCCTTAGCTACTGTCAGCTCTGCTATGCGGGCTTCTGCCAATGCAAGACTCGCGTATTCTGTTGCGAATACCTTTGCCTCGGTAGGCAATGAGTTGTATTTTGTACGCGCATTTTCCACTGCAGTTTTATTCGAATATGTAATATTAACGGGAAAAGCTTGTACCATTGCATCAAACTCTGCAGCCGCGCCAACATATGCAGTAAGTTGATCAATCACTGTCTCCGCCGCTGTCAACGTAGCGTAATTGCTTACCAATAATTTTGCCTCGTCGCTAAGCGCTTGATATGACTCTCTTGCGTCTTGCGCAGCTTGCGTATCTGCTAGCGTAACAGTCTCGGATATTAGCGCGATAAGCGCGTCGGTTGCAGCAGCGCTCTCGCTGTCTGACTGCGCCTTCTGCAATGACTTAACACTATTCTCAATAGCAATAAAATGAGAGCAATCCGCAAGTTCTGCCGCGCCGTCCAGCATATAAGTATCAAAAAATTCTCTTAACGCGGCAACCTTTATTACTACCGCCTCAATAAGTTCGGGAAGATTATCAGGCAACTCTGACTGTAATTCCACGAATCTATCCGCCGCAAGCGTATTACATTGACCTTCAAGGCTAACCAAATCGGACAGCTTGGTCGTTTTGCGTTTAGCGTCAATGGTCAATGCTTCATATGTTGCTCTGACTGCGCTAACCGCTTCATAGTCCTCGAGCGTCAACTCAAGTATTGCAGGCAGAGCGATAATTGAAAGGTCAAACGCCTGAGCATCAGCGATAGCCAATATCATTGCGTTACCAATAAAAAGCTTTAGTTCTTCCACTGCGGTTTCAATCATTGCGGCAGTAACTGCCTCGCTAATGGAGGAATAATCAAGACTCGAGGCATAACCCTCAAGTCTTGCATATTCTAAGACCTCAATTCTTGCGCTAAGCTTTTCGTACATAAGCGTATCTTCTTCGGCAAAAGCCGCTCCGCTTATGGAAAATACAGACATAACTAAAATCAATAATAGAAATATTATTAGTTTTGAATGCTTTTTTGAAACACGCCTAATCATAAAACTCCTCCGCGCGCGCATTAAGAAACAATGCGCGCATTGTAAATAATAATATAACATATATAATAACTTTAAGCAATATAATCAATATTTTTCTTTTTACCAGTTGCGCCTGCATTGATTAGCCGCTTAATTTTTTAGATTGTATTATTGCGTAATTAAAACTAATTAATTGTATTCTCCGATATCGGCTTTACTAGTCTATAAAGCTTTAGAATAAAACGCTTAATTTAGTGCAATGTATTTTCATTGCACCTAAAGCTTATCAAAATGCCCAAAAAAAAGAAAAACAGCTGTCATTTCAGACAGCTGTAATAATTACTAATAAAAATATTAGATTAATTGGATAATTGCCATTTCTGCATTATCGCCGCGTCTTACGCCTAGTCTTAGCATAGTAGTATAGCCGCCTGCCTGTGACTGTTCTTTGTTCCTAGCCGCATACTTAGGAGCATATTCATTAAATAACTTCTCAATAAGCGGATGCTTAATATCACGGGTACGCTTGATATATTTGCTTTTGCTCTCGTCCTTAGCTTTTAGTTCTTTTACGTCATAAAGTTCTGCCATGAGTTTTCTTCTTGCAGCAAGCTTCTTTACTCCGTCATTGGTAAAAGTAATCTCGGTTTTCTCATTCTTAAGATTAACCTTGGTCTTTTTTACCTCAACGGTATCCTCAAATGAATTAATAGCGAGCGTCAAAAGTTTCTCAGCAATACGGGCAACATCTTTACCGCGCGTAACTGTCGTCTCAATTTTTCCATTCCATAATAGGGCGGTTACCTGATTTTTGAGCATCGCCATACGCTGGTCTGTGCGTTTTCCTAATTTTCTTAACATATTATGCCTCCTTAGTCGTCATTATTACGCAATGAAAGGTTGAGGTCTTCAAGTTTTTTGATAACTTCGTCCAAAGACTTTTGACCAAGATTGCGAACTTTGAGCATATCTTCTTCTGATTTCTTTGTCAAATCCTCAACGGTATGAATGCCCGCTCTTTTCAGACAATTATATGAACGCACCGACAGATCGAGGTCTTCAATGGTCATTTCCATAACCTTCTGCTGTTTGTTGTCATCCTGACTGACGAGGATACTGTATTCGCCTACTGTGCTGGACAAATCTACGAATAATCTTGTATGATCATCCAATATTTTTGCCGCGAGACTGATTATTTCTTTCGCAGATACCGTGCCGTTAGTGGTTAGTTCTATGGTCAGCTTGTCATAATCCAAGCTTTGACCTACACGGGTGTCCTCTACAATGTAATTTGTATTTACAACAGGAGTAAAGATGCTGTCAACAGGGATATATCCGATAGGTTTTCTGAAGTCCTTATTCTTGTCTGCGGTTACATAACCTCTGCCTGAACCAACTGTTATCTCCATCTCAAGTCTGCCGCCCTCGTCTATTGTACAAATATATTGATTGGGATTAAGTAATTCCACATCAATGCCGCAGTCAATATCCGCTCCGGTAACTGGACCCGCCGTGTATTTATTAATACGTACAACGGGCTTATTCTCGTTATCGAGATTACCGATAGCTTTGAACGACAATCCCTTGATATTCAGTATTATTTCCACAACATCTTCAACAACAGCGGGTATTGTGGAGAACTCGTGCTGAACGCCCTCTATTTTGATGCCTACTGCTGCAGTACCGGGTAGTGCAGAAAGAAGCATTCTCCTCAAAGCATTTCCTAAAGTGGTTCCCAGTCCTTTTTCCAGTGGCTCCATTACAAACTTTGCGTAGCTGCCATCTGCCCTTTCCTCAGTAACAATTTGGGGTTTCTTGATTTCTATCATTAATACTACCTCCTGACATTACTTGGAGTATAACTCGACGATCATATGCTCCTTGATTCTTGAATCTATATCTTCTCTTAAAGGAAGCTGCAAAACTTTACCTGTCAAAGTGGTTTTGTCGAGCTCTAGCCACTTGGGTATTACAGACTTGGAGCCAACTTCTTTAACAGCTTCAAAAAGCTTGTTGGACGCTTTGCTTTCCTTGACAGCGATTACGTCACCCATGCTTACAAGATACGAAGGTATATCAACGCCCAAACCGTTAACGGTAATATGACCGTGATTAACAATCTGTCTTGCCTGCGCTCTTGATGCGCCGAGTCCGAGACGGAATACGATGTTGTCGAGTCTTCTTTCTATCAATATCAACATATTTTCGCCGGTTATGCCCTTCATTCTTTCGGCTTTTACGTAATAGTGATAGAATTGCTTCTCAAGTAAGCCGTATGCTCTCTTAGTCTTCTGTTTTTCACGAAGTTGCAGAGCATATCCCGAAATCTTTCTTCTGCCCGGTCTAACTGGTCCGGGAGGAGCAGTACGCCCCTTATCTAGCGGACACAACTTTTTAGTTGTTCCTTCATTGCTGATGTTATAACATCTGTCGCCCTTAAGATAAAGTTTCTCACCCTCTCTTCTGCACAAACGACAATCTGGACCTGTATATTTCGCCATATTCTACCTCCTATATTCTTCTGCGCTTGGGCGGACGGCAACCGTTGTGAGGAATAGGGGATACATCTTTGATGAGTGTAACCGCAATCCCTGCGTTTGCCAATGCTCTTATCGCATTCTCTCTGCCCTGTCCTGGTCCTTTAATGAAAACTTCCACGGATCTCATACCATGCTCTAAAGCTATCTTTGCCGCATCTTCAGTTACCATCTGAGCTGCATAAGGTGTGCTTTTTTTAGAACCACGAAAACTGAGTTTTCCGGAGCTAGACCAGGAAATAGCATTACCTTGCATATCGGTGAATGTAGCGATCGTGTTGTTGAAAGAACACTGAATGTGTACCTGACCTTTCTCAACACGAACTATATCTTTGCGCTTTTTAACCGCACTTTTTCTCACTGCCATGCCGCTTCCTCCTACTTGGTTGCTGCCTTAGCGCGACCTACGGTGCGCCTTGGGCCCTTTCTTGTTCTTGCGTTAGTCTTGCTGGTCTGACCGCGTACAGGCAAACCTTTTCTGTGCCTTATGCCGCGATAACAGCCGATATCTCTCAAACGCTTGATATTCATATCAACCTCTCTCTTGAGGTCGCCTTCCACTTGCAAATTATGTTCAATGTACTCACGCAACAAGGATACATGATTATCAGTAAGATCTTTCACTCTGATATTGGGGTCAACACCCACTTCTTTCAGTATCTTGTTAGCGGTTACTCGTCCAATGCCATAGATATAGGTCAAGCCTATTTCTATTCTTTTTTCTCTCGGCAAATCTACACCAGATATACGAGCCATTAAATTACCTCCGTTTCTCTTCAAATATAATAATTATTTTAGTATAATTACCCCTTTCTAAGAGGACAATTGGTTTTGGAATGCAACTGTCCAGCCGCTCTTCAATGAGTAAATTACAAAATTGCGTATTAATTATTTTAACACAATGTTAAAAGCTTAGCAACTAAATCAACCTTGCTTTTGCTTGTGGCTTTTGCTTTTACTACAAATAACCATAACATTGCCGTTTCTCTTAATTATTTTGCACTTATCGCACATGGGTTTAACTGACGGTCTAACTTTCATAACGCACCTCCAACTAATTTTTGTCTCTCCATACTATTCTGCCTTTTGTTAAATCATACGGACTTATTTCAACTTTTACCGAATCGCCCTCAATGATTTTGATGCTCTTAATTCTCATTTTGCCTGACGGGTAAGCTATAATCTGTTGTTTGCTTACATCCAGTTCTACTTTATATGTCTGATATGGCAACACCTCAATGACTTTTCCTTGGAATTCAATTACATCTTCCTTAGACACAAATAATACCTCCTAATTTATACCTCTATATGCGCCCTTAGAGCGCTCCTGATTTCACTGTCAAAAACCTGCTTCCCCGCATTAAGCTTTTCTGCGATTGCCGTTAGGACTGCGCCCTTCGACTTAAGATGTCTCAGATTTTTACGTTTTGGTTTAACTAAAGTTCTCGCTTTGCCGTCTACAACGAGGAAGTAATTATTGCTCTCACAGGCAATTACGACATAACAATTATCCTTGTCGCGACCTGCTTTGGAATATACTACGCTGCCAACTTCGATTCCCACGAATAACTCCTTACAATGTTAAGATCTCTGCTCCGTACTCGGTGATTAATACCGTGTTCTCATAATGAGCGGAGGGACTGCCGTCTTTGGTTCTCACCGTCCAACCGTCGCGATCCGTTTTTACAAGATATTCTCCCGCATTAACCATCGGCTCGATAGCAATTGTCATATTGCTGTGCAATCTGATACCCCGTCCTGCCTCGCCATAGTTCGGCACACTGGGCTCTTCATGCATTTCTCTGCCTATTCCGTGACCCACCAGCGCCCTGACTACCGAAAAACCGTTGCTTTCAACATGCTGTTGTATGCTTGAGGATATATCCCCCAGTCTTACGCCGTCTTTTATGCGCTCTATCGCTTTGAAAAAGCTTTCCTTAGTCACTTTTACGAGCTTTGCTTTCTCCGGACTTATTCTGCCGATTGCGAAGGTTCTTGCCGCATCGCCATGGAACCCGTTATAGAAAGCGCCCACGTCAATACCTATTATCATTCCTTCTTCCAGATATGTATTCTTTGAAGGTATACCGTGCACTACTACATCGTCAATTGACGCGCATATTGATGCAGGGTAGCCTTGATAGTTAAGAAAAGAAGGTCGCGCTCCGGCTTTCTCTATATGCTCTCTTGCCACTTGGTCAAGATAACTCGTAGTAACTCCCGGCTTAATATGGTCTTCAATGCGTAACAGCACATCTCTTACTATAAGATTTGCCTTCCTCATTATGACCAGTTCGTCCGGTGTCTTGACATTGATCATATGCTCTCCAGTAACTTCCTAATATCTTTATCCGTCTCCGATATTGTTCTATTATTGCAATCAATATCTATTAGAAGTCCTTTTGCTCTATAATACTCAATTAGCGGCGCGGTTTCCTTATCGTATACTGCTAGCCTGTTCTTGACAGTCTCTTCCTTATCGTCTGCTCTCTGATATAAAGTGCCACCGCATTTTAAGCATATTTCGGGACCTGTTAGAGTAGCTGTGTTATAAGATTCTCCGCAAGAGCACATACGCCTTCCCGCAATTCTTCTTATTATTACAGCATTTTCTACCACTAGGTTAATAACCGCATCAATCGCCGCTACTTCCTCCAAGGCGTCCGCTTGAACTACTGTTCTTGGGAACCCGTCAAGGATAAAACCGTTTTTGCAGTCTTCCTGCAGCAATCTGTCTTTAACGATATCGATTACTACAGAATCTGGTACAAGCTCGCCCCGGTCTATATAGCTCTTTGCAAGTTTGCCTAGTTCTGTTCCGCCCTTAATATTAGCGCGGAATATGTCGCCGGTAGATATATGGGGAATTGAGTAAGCTTCTTTTATCAAGGTAGCCTGACTGCCCTTGCCCGCCCCCGGCGCTCCTAAAAATATAAGTTTCATTAATTTACTCCTTAATTTTATTTCAAGAATCCTCTGTAGTGCTTCATCATTAGCTGGTTTTCGAGCTGTTTGTTAAACTCAAGCGCTACGCTGACTACGATTAGCATACCTGTTGCGGAAAAAGCGTTAACTAAGGTGCTTGAACCGGTCAATATAGCAGTAAATACTAATCCTGGGATAAGCGCGATAATCGCAAGGAATATTGCCCCGAATAAGGTAATACGGTTATTGATACGTCCAAGGTATTCGCTAGTCGGTCTACCCGGTCTTATTCCCGGTATAAAGCCGCCGTTTTGTTGAATACTTTTTGCTATATCTTCAGGATTAAATTGTATTTTCGCATAGAAGAATGCGAAGAACAAAATCAATACTGACATTACCACTGCATAGACCCAAGACCCGACGCCCAGCCACTTTGACCAGAAGATGTAGAATCCACTTTGCGGCCAGAAGCTTGCTATCATTTGGGGGAACATTAAGAACGCTGAAGCGAAGATTATCGGCATAACGCCAGAAGCGTTTACTCTTATGGGTATATGCGTACTTTGTCCGCCGTACATTTTGTTGCCCTTAATTTGCTTTGCGTATTGTACTGTGATATTTCTTTGCGCCAAATCCACGAAAATAATGAATAAGAACACAAGTACCACTACTAACATATAAAGCATTAGTCTCCAGATAACGGTGGGGTCATTGGAAATAAGTGTGAACTCGTTAAGCATAGAGGTGCCTGCGCCCGACAGAATACCGATAAAGATTAATAGCGATGTGCCGTTGCCGATGCCGTATTCTGTGATTCTTTCACCAAGCCACATTACGAAGCAGCTGCCCGCGGTAAGCATACAGATAATAAACATCATCGTAATTACGGGGCTGGTCATACCGAATATCGGCATTATGTTACCGTTGTTATTCCAAGCAATTACTATACCTATTCCCTGAACTATCGATAATATTATCGCTGCGTATCTAGTAATCTGAGTTATTTTCTTCTTTCCCTCTTCGCCTTCTTTAGATAATCTTTCAAGAGGCGGAATAACAAGGGTTAAAAGCTGCATGATAATGAAAGCGTTGATGAACGGAACGATACCTAATGCAAACAGTGTGCCGTTAGCCAAGGAGCCTCCGGTTATTGTGGATAATACTTGGAAAAAAGTATTGTCCTTTAAGAGTTCGCTTACTGCGCTTACTTCAATACCGGGTATCGGAATGAAGCAACCTATCCTGTAGATAAGCAGTACAAACAATGTCATTAGCATTTTCTTTCGTATACCCTTCTCTGCGAAGGCATTCATCAAGGTTTTGAACATAATTATAATACCTCAACTGTGCCGCCTGCTTTTTCGATTGCAACTTTCGCGTTTTCGGAAAAACATGCAGCCTGTACCGTCAATGCCTTAGTCAGCTCGCCATTGCCTAGAATCTTAAGTCCATATGGCTCGACTTTCTTAAGCACACCGCAGCTCAACAATGTGTCTGCGTTGATTACTGTGCCGGCGTCAAAGCTGTCTAAAATACTGATATTAACAATACTATATTGTTTTTTGAATATGTTAGTGAAACCGCGTTTAGGAACACGACGCGTCAAAGGCATTTGACCGCCTTCAAAGCCCGGTCTAACACCGCCGCCGCTTCTTGCCCACTGTCCCTTATGACCTTTACAGCAGGTTTTGCCAGTACCTGAGCCTATGCCCCGTCCCAGTCTTTTTATTTCTTTCTTTGATCCATCAGCAGGACCCAAATTTTGTATTTTCATGCCATCCTCCTTAGTCAACGCTCTCAACCTTCACGAGATGGTTAACAACATTTATCATGCCGCGTATAACCGCATTGTCTTCGTGAATCTTGCTTTTGCCGATTTTTTTCAATCCGAGCGCTGCGACATTGGCTTTTTGCTTTACTAAAGCACCTATCGTGCTTTTTACCAAAGTAACTTTAATCTTTGCCATAATGCGCCTCCTAGCCTTTAATCTCGTCGACATTCTTACCGCGTAATGCAGCGAACATCTCCGCAGTCTTTAATCTTGTCAAACCGTTAATCGTAGCCTTAGCGCAGTTAATGGGATTAGTTGAGCCTAACGCTTTTGTACGGATGTCCTTAATGCCTGCCATCTCTAAAACCGCGCGCACTGTACCTCCTGCAATAACTCCGGTACCTGCAACTGCCGGCATAAGTAACACATAGCCGCTGCCGAATACGCCGATTATCTCGTGAGGGATAGTAGTACCTACCATAGGCACATCTATCATATTGCGTCTTGCAGCTGCGGTTGCTTTTTCAATAGCATCCATAGCCTCTGCCGCCTTACCGCTTCCGACACCGACCTTACCGTTCTTATCGCCAACGCAAACAAGCGCTGCTTGTCTCATATTCCTACCGCCCTTAACAACCTTAGTTACACGGTTCATGGAGATAGTAACTTTCTCTATATTGTCCTTAGGCTCATTTTTATTAAATCTATCATCGCGTCTTGCCATAATACCCTCCTTAGAACTGTAAGCCGGCTTCTCTTGCGCCGCTAGCAACATTTGCTACACGACCAGCATAAAGGTAACCGCCTCTGTCAAACACAACTTCGGAAATGCCGGCTTCAAGCGTTCTTTTAGCCGCTTCCTTGCCCACTATCGCCGCTGCTTCGGACTTCGTCTTCTCTTTTATTGCCTCAGCAATAGTCTTTTCCATAGTTGATGCAGCTACAAGGGTCTTGCCGCTTACATCATCAATAACCTGCACATAAATATGCTTTGAGCTGCGATATACGCAAAAACGGGGTTTCTGCGCTGTGCCGGATATCTTGTTTCTTATTCTCTTATGCCTTTTTGTTCTTTCGGCATTCTTATCAATTCTTTTAATCATATCCTACACTCTCCTTTATTTACCGGCAGCCTTGCCCTCTTTCTTAATAATTACTTCGTCCTTATAACGGATTCCGTAAAGATGATAAGGGTCAGGCACTTTTATTGCTCTGATATTCGCTGCGCATTGTCCGACTTTCTCCTTGTCAATACCCTTTACTACAACTTCAGTAGGGCTAACAATGGTGATAGTGATACCTTCGGGCGGCACAATGTCAACGGGATGTGAATAACCGACATTAAATACGACTTTACCGGCACTTTGAACAACTTTGTATCCTACGCCGTTAATAATAAGCGCTTTTTCAAAGCCCTTAGAAACGCCGACTACCATATTGTTGATAAGCACGCGTGTAAGCCCGTGTAATGCTCTATTCTTTTTGATATCGTTAGCGCGGCTAACATTAATTTCAGTAGCTTTTACATCAATATTCATATTGCTGTCAAACTTTCTGCTTAATGTGCCAAGCGCGCCTTTAACAGTCATACTGTTGTCGGCAGCTAAATTAACCGTTACACCGGCAGGAACTGCTATCGGAAGTTTACCTATTCTTGACATATTCTACCTCCTACCAGATGTAGGCCATTACTTCACCGCCAACATTAGCGGCTCTGGCCTTCTTATCCGTCATAATACCTCTGTTGGTACTCATAATAGCAACACCGAGTCCGCCAAGTACTTTGGGGAGCTTTTCGTTGTTGACATATATTCTCAAACCGGGTTTGCTTATTCTCTTTAAACCTGTGATAACACTTTCTTTCTTAGGACCGTACTTAAGCAAAATACTGACAACACCTTCATAGCCGGTGCCGATTTCCTCAACGCTTTTCACGTAGCCTTCTTCCAAAAGTATTTTTGCTATGGCAACTTTAACACTAGAACGGGGAATCTCCACCTTCTCGTGCTTAGCTATAATAGCGTTCCTTATTCTTGTAAGCATATCTGCAATAGGATCTGTTACTACCATTATCTTATCCTCCTTTACCAGCTTGCTTTCTTAATGCCCGGAATCTGACCCTTGTAAGCCAAATTTCTAAAGCATATTCTGCAAATACCATATTTTCTTAGCACAGCGTGAGGTCTTCCGCAAAGCTTACAACGGGTGTAAGCACGGGTAGAAAACTTCGCCTTTGCTTGCTGTTTGTTAATTAGTGATGTTTTTGCCATAATAACCTCCTAATTGCGTGCGAAGGGCATTCCTAAGAGTGTCAATAACTCTTTAGCCTCTTCATCGGTCTTCGCCGTCGTTACGATACAAATATCCATACCTCTGGTTTTCTCTACTTGTTCGTAAGAAATCTCGGGGAATATTAATTGCTCTTTTACACCAAGCGCATAATTGCCTCTTCCGTCAAATGATTTTGCGGATGTGCCCTTAAAGTCTCTAACTCTAGGCAATACTATCGAAATCAATTTGTCAAGGAAATCATACATTCTTGAGCTTCTAAGCGTGACTTTAACGCCGATATTCATTCCCATTCTGAGTTTGAAGTTAGCAACGCTCTTCTTCGCTTTGGTTACAACCGGCTTTTGTCCCGATATAAGTTTCATTTCTTCCACTGCTATCTGAAAGCTCTTTGTATTGTCC
>SACC01000299.1 GCA_009928745.1 Clostridia bacterium | reverse complement strand
GGATTATACATACCCTCTCACCCGCTGGTTCGAATATAATCTTAACAAGGGCAACTATACTCCCGTTGAGTTCTATAATCCACTGCATCCGGACGGCTCTCTATTGCAAGCCTGGAGCAGTACGGGCGCTTTTGCGCTTGATAATCTTGAAAGCAATTTTTTCGCCAAGCGCTTAAAGGATATTTTGCATGAATAATGCCGCGGTGAGCCTTACGGATAAAAAATATCTCAAGAAAAAAGATTACATAACTTTTTCTATGGCAAGATTCGCAGCAGCTGCAATTACCGGTCTTACTCAAGGTTATCTATTGATATTCTATACCTCAGTAATGGGTATTGACCCTATCAAAGTGGGTATAATGTTCCTTATCGCAAAGATTTTTGACGGCATTAACGACCCTATTATGGGCTCCATTGTGGACAAAACACATTCAAAATGGGGCAAGATGCGTCCATATCTGATTTTCGGCGCAATACCGTTCGGCGTAATAACAATGCTTTTATTTATGCCGGTTACTACGCTTAATTCTATTGGTAAAATTGTCTATATGTACGCTACCTACATTGCCTATGGTATAGTAGGCACTTTAGTTGGTGTTCCGCTTGACGGCTTGCCTGCGCTCGCCTCTCCTAACAATGACGAGCGCACCAAGATAATATCAATTAGCCGTGTTGTAGGCTCTATCGGAGAACAATCGGCGTTAGTGCTGTATTCGCTGTTCGCAATATTTATGAATATGAAAACTTCGTATTTGACTATGGGTATAATTATAGGCATAGTTGCCCCGATATTTTTGATTATGGGCGCGTTGAGCGTAAAAGAACGCATCCCCCCTACAAAGGAAACCCCCAAAATGTTGGACGGGTTCAAGTATCTTTTTCAAAATAAGCAGTTTTTAGTAATGATTTGCTCCAATCTTTTAACCTTTTTCCGCAACCTTGTATCCGCGTGTATAATATACTTAGTCACCTACATATATTTTAAGGGCTCATTAAATATAGCTTTTGCCCTGCCCGGCGCAGTGGCGTCAATGCTCGGTATGCTTTTCGCTCCCAAACTAAAAAAGAAGCTGGACGCCAAGCAATTATTCATAACCGCTACCGTTTTTCACTCGATTGCGTTAGCCGTTGTATTTTTTGTCGGATTCAAAGTACCTTGGATTATAACTTCTTTGCTGATGTTTATCGCAATGCTGCCCGTTGGGCTATTGAACGTCGTACCGCATCTTATGGCGGTAGATACCCTTGATTACTGGGAGGACAAAACGGGCAAAAGACAAGAAGGCGTGTGCTTTGCCATAGTATCTTTGCGTAGCAAGGTAGCCAGCGCATTCAAGGACTTTTTACTTGCGGGATTGTTGAGCTATTTCCTCTTCGCCACGCCGCTTACAACAATCAACAGTCATAATCCTTGGCAATTTGAGTTCGCGCAAGAGGGTATATTCATGATATTCACGATTATTCCCGCAGCGCTCAATCTTTTATCCATTGTCCCGCTGATTTTCTACAAGCTCAACAAAGCTAATGTTCAGGAGATACAACAGCGGCTGGCGATTAGGCGCAATACGGAGCTTGCCGGGATAGCGTCTGCCGAAGCCGATCTAATACGAGGTGAGCAATATGAATAAAAAATTGCTGACTGCTATAATGACTATGTTGATAATTATCTTGCTTACTAGCGGATGCAGCGCAAAAATGAGTCGCGAAGAGTATTTTGCGGCGCTTATTGCGCAAGGAGAGAATTTTGGAGCTGTTTATTCGGATTTTGCCGCGCCGCTGTCTACTATTGATACCTATTCGTATACGCTTACAACATACAGCGAATATCTTGCCAATTTTGATTACGGGCAACGCCTAATGCCCACAGAATATAAAAAGTGGGAAAAAATCAACCAAACATTGACATATATAAAAGCGGGCAATCTTGAGTATTATAAGAACGAAATAATTCAGCCGGTTTATGACGGCGATAATATGCCGGTTTTCTCGGATGCAAAATGCAAAAATCCAATTTTTGCCGATAAAATCACTTTTGAATTGTGGTTAACAGACGGGTCAACAACCAATGTAAAGATAAACGGCACTGCAGTTACTGACATTGAAAACTATTCTGTATCGGACTTTTACATAGTGAATTTTGATAATCAACCTGCCGCGCTGTTCTCCTCTAATACAAGAAATTGGTTCGGTAAAAAGCTGAATACCGCGCAATACTATTATGTAAAAGCGCTTGAATCGACGGAAAATATTCCATATTCCTTAAGCGGCAACGCGACAGGCTACGCTGAAGATTTAACCTTCGACTGGCAAAGTATCAGTAATGTGCTTATAC
>SACC01000298.1 GCA_009928745.1 Clostridia bacterium | reverse complement strand
GAACATATCATACCATTTAAGCGTTGTTCTGCAATGCGGACAGTACGAATTCTTTTCTCCCCAAAAATTACCTCTGGGAATTCTATATATGCAAACATTCAAAAAACTGCCGAATAATAGACCCGCGATAAAAACAGTACAACCTATAATCCACTCCACGTTACACCTCAAAAATACGGGGTAATCAACAAGCTTTTGTAACCTGTCTCTGCGGTGCGAGGATTACGGTTAGTTCTTGCGAGCGAGCCGGTACTATCTTTAATCTCATCTCCGGTTGTGGAAAAATTGTATATTTTAACCGTTGTCAACATATAGTCCGATTCCACATTGTTTTTACTCAATTTGATTCTTACATAAAGTATTCTGACACGGTTATTGAGAGTGGGATCCTCAAAGCTCTTTTTTTCATTAATTATTTCTGCAAAAAAATCCAGCGCCGTTACTGTGCATCCTTGATATGAATTCACGGATGTTAAAGTGCAGATGTTGTCTCCGGTACGGAATCGCTGATAAATTATGCCGCCGCTTAAATATATTTTGTAGTCAATATTATTGGGAACCGTAGGATCAGGATTATCATACAGCACTAAATTTGTACATGCCGCCGATCTACCGGCCAAATCTCGAAGTAGTTTTTGCCCGACATTTTCCATTATTATCTTTGATTCGGAATTACGGTAAAGAGAGGTAATAGGCACAAGCAAAGAACTAAGACTCGCCATTAGTATAAAGGTTACCGCCATTGCAACAATCAATTCAACGAGCGTAAGTCCCTTATTGCTACGAAATCTTCTTATAAAGTTATATCTCATCCTGTACCCGCCTTAACGCCCGAAAAATCCGAATAAATTACTATTGTCTCCATTGCGCCGTTACTTGAGCTGGCTCTAATAAAGATATACTCTTGGCTCGAGCCTCCGGTTTTTGGATCTAGCCCGCCCAGATTCAGACTCGTGCGTATCTTATATAGTTCTTCCTCTCCTTGGACTATAGTATTTTTGTCACTTGTAATTGCTCTTCCTAATTTTATACTTTCATTGGCTTCGCTTGCCTGTACTCTTAGCGCTTTTGCGCGCGCTATATAATAATTGCCTTGGGCAAAAAGAGGCAACATTGTGCTGCTGATTATCAAAACCAAAGCAGTTGCCACAATTACTTCCACTAATGTGAACCCGACTTTGCTTCTTCCAAATCGTTTGAAGAAGCGTCTTAATTTGTTCATATGCACTCCTCCTAATTTTTTACTACTATTCCCTTATATTTCCAGGTTAAACCGGCTCTTGGCAAATCTTCGGGATAATCCCAAAATTCAGAAAGCCTGTACGCGGTTCCATTGATTATCGTATTGCTGATATCAGGCACAGTCGAGACATAATTAACCTTAGCGTTAGCTGCATTGCCGTATGAGAAATTGTCTGTAACATACATGCCATATATATCCCATTGCCCGGAACCTGCCCCCGCGGAGAAAAATCCGCTTGACGCAGTAATCCTGAACTCGTTTCGCGACTTACCCGCATAGCTGTAACCCCGTGGCATATATACATAACATAAAGTTTGGAAGTCATATACTTCAAAATAAATACTTCCGCCTACGCCAACAAGGAATAATCTTGGCTGTAATTTGCCAGTGAATTTATTATCGTTAAGGACTCCCGTTGTGGCATCTGCATATCTTACTCCGCCAAAGGTGTTCTGCGAATCTCCCCAGAACCAGTTGGAGGCGCCGTTACCGACGATTTTTATATTTGCTCCGCTTCTTAAGTACAGGAAAACTCTTCCGTTACCTATGATGTTAAGTTTGTTATCCTTATCCTTGGACCATTGCATCCCTACATTTTCAGGGACAATAATGTGGAGATCTTTTGCTGGGCTAGTATATGGATTATATGGATCGGAACAAGTAAAGAAAGTCCATACGCAATCTCCTCCGGCGCCTAATATTCCCGGATTACCCCACAGATATCTACCGCTCTCCCTGTCGCTGTCATCGCGGTAAGTCGCGTTAAATACGCTTGTTGGTATAATACCGCTTTCGAAGAAGAAGGCGCCCACTTGTCGCTTCGTATATTGCCAATCCCAAGGCCAGCCTTCGAGCAGCTGGAAGTTCTTGGTATACAAAATCATATCGTTGCCACCCCGATCCGACATTATATCGTTTATCTTGCTAGCGCGGAATTTGTGCAAGGAAGCGTCAACTGCGGTGAGTCCAAGTCTATCCGAAACACTGCCTCCGAGAACGCCTATATTAATTACCTTTAACGCCAATTGATTATTGGTTCGATTGTTAAGAGTAACTGTAGTTCCCTCAACTGTTCTTGTAGGCTCCACCCATT
>SACC01000297.1 GCA_009928745.1 Clostridia bacterium | reverse complement strand
ATATATAGCTGCCAGACAAAGGAAAATCTCCGTCCTTTGACTGTGTATAGCAGTAAATCCTGAACCCCTCGTTTTCTGTTATAGCATAAGAGCATGAATCATAACTGCTGCCGCCGTATTCGGCGTTTTTTATTAAGCTGCCGTCCGCGGTGAACTTGTAAACACATATATCTTTATTATAACTGATGCTTTGATTTTCTGTTACAGGATTTTCAAGTGTACCGAAAAGATAATAATAACCTTCTTTTTCGTAAAAATCATTTAAGTATGCTGAAGAATTTTCGAATGTGTATTCCCATTGAAAATTACCGGACGCGTCAAATTTAACAAGCGATGAAGGCATTTTTACCCATTTATCGTCTTCGGTTTTACAAAATTCACAGTTGTTAATATATATTATTCCTCCGTCGGATACGGTACGTATAATATTTGACCCCCTGTATTCCTGATGAGTATCCGATACATAATCAAAGGAACATATTTTATTAAACGAATAATCATATTTTTCAACGGTGAATGTATCGGTATTTTTATTATATGACTCAGTGTAAAAGCCTTCGGGATTCAAGAATCCTGAACTGAGCATTATTGCTTTTTCTTTGTTAAAGCCTTCTTCGGGTTCCCCGTAATGCTCGACACGTTCGCTTGAATAATCGTCATACCAATTTTCTTCTTCTGACGAAGATTCGTCAGAAATTTCCCCGTCGGATGAAAAATCGCTTTCTTCAACCGACGACACCTCGCTTGTTTCGCTTTTATCGGACATTTCGGCGTCGGTGTCTTTTACCTTGGAGCATGAAACCGAAAAAGCGCATATAAAGCATAATAATAACGCAAATGTTCTTTCCATAATAATGTCATTCCTTTCAATGTGTTAAGCAGCGGCGTTGGTTAGCAGCGCGAAAGCCGCCGCCGCGATGAAAGCAAGCATGATAATCGTCGAAAAAACCGAAAGCGCGCGGTATGACAGAATATTGTTAATTCTCACGCGTATTTTTGCACCGCCGAAAGCGGAAATAAACGCCGATTGTGCTTCTAAAGCCGAAAAGAGAGATAGAGCATATTCCTTTCGTGTGTTTTTATCGGCTTTGGCGATTACGCTTTCGTCGCAGGCAAGCTCGATATCACTTAAATATTTTTTAAGCAACAGCCAAACAAGCGGATTGTACCAGTGAAGAGTGCAGGTGAAAAGCGCGACGCACCTAAAAAAATTATCCTTTCGCCGCGCGTGGGCGTTTTCGTGCAGTATAATATATGTGAGATCGGCGTTTTTCAGGTATTCCGGGATTATTATCCTCGGTTTGAATATTCCGTATAACGCAGGGGAAGTTACGCGGTCGGAAACATAGATATTATCCCGCAGGTGACGCGCGTTTTTAATTTCTGTCATAGTGAAAATATACAAAAGCGTTCCCGTCAGCACAATCGTGCAGAAGCCGATAAGCCATATCAGGGCAGCTGTTTCAAATACTCTTTCAAGCACGTTTGTTTTATATGTCACGGGGAAATAACTGTCAGCTTTTTGTATACAGTTGGCATAGCTGAAAAATCTTACGGAATGATATGAGGTTTGCACGGTCACGGTTTTTACGGCATATTTTGAGACCAGGTTAAACACGCTGAATCTGCTCGTGAAACCGAAAGGCAGCCACAGCCGCAGAAACGGCAGCAGCCAGAGGGCGCAGACAACCCTGCGCGGCATTTTGATTTTCCGCACTATGATTAATACCAGCCCTATCAGTACGCCGTATATGTTCGCATTGAGCAGCCAATAGAACAGATCAGTTTTCACTTTTTGCTTATAAGCTCCTTAAGTTCGGTAATGTCGTTTTCGTTCAAATTCTCATCTTCAATTAATGCGGAAATCAACGCCTTTTTTGCTCCTCCGTAAAAATGGCGGAGAAGGGTATCGGTTTCTGCCTTCACAGCGTCCTGTTTCTTCATGACAGCAGTGCAGATAAAACCCGGATCTGTGCGCGCTATAACGCCCTTGACGACCAGATTTGCTGTGACCGTATAGGCGGTATTCTTGCACCAGCCGTACCTTTCGATGGCAAGAATTGCGATATTGCCCGCGCTGATAGGCTCGTGTTCCCAGACGATTTCCATGATTTTAAGTTCGCTTTCAAAAAGCTTCTTTTCAATATTGATAATCATACTCTTATTCCTTGCCTTTCGTCCTTTAAAATTGTAACCAATAATTGTTTATTTCAGACTACCATAATAGTTGCCATTTGTCAATACTTTCCGTAAAAAAGCCGCGCTTTTATTTGTTCAAGTGTCAATGATAGGTGACACTATTTTGAAAAAAATAAGATTCTGATGAGTATACCTCTTGTCAAGGTGGAGCGGTGGAGATTTTTTGCTC
>SACC01000296.1 GCA_009928745.1 Clostridia bacterium | reverse complement strand
GGGTAACGCTTTAAAAGCGCAGTCCGTCGCCGAAGTCGCGGCGCTCGCAAGCGAATACCTACATGCGGGCTTTACCGTCGTTCCGGATAATGTCAGGGAACGCTACGGAGAGGATGTTTTGCATGAATACGCATTCATATCTTCGATAAAACAGGATATAATCAACGCCTACAACAAAGGCGAGATAGATTATTCCTTCGTGGAAGTGATAATGCTACCGGGCTTGGATTACTGCGCCAAAATGCAGTACATAAACAATTACGACAAAAAGGACTGGAAAAACGTAACGAACTCTTCGTATAAAGAGCTTGCGAGAAAGCTGGGGTTCAACTGAGGTAAATATGAATTCGATTATTGATAAAATAGGTAAGCAATACATAGAAGATTATCTGGAAAACTCCAAGGTAATAGATTATACGGAACTGACTGAAGAACAAGGGCTTCAAAAAATTCTGTATGATGACCTTCCGCGGACGGTTATTAACGGATATCCTGTGGCAAGCGACTTTGTCAACGGCAACGGCGAGATTATTGATACTGCCGAATACGAAAAACTTTCTCCGATAGAACAGGCGCAGTATAAGCTTAGATATTACTATCTCCCTTATACGCACGAATTATTTGTCGGCACAACCGGAAGCGGTAAAACAACCGGCTGTATCGAACCTCAGATAAGGGCGATTTCAAGTCAAAAAAACAAGCCGAATTTATTCATAACCGATCCCAAGGGAGAGCTTTTTAACAAAAACGCGCGGCATTTGAAAGATAACGGCTATGTAACCTATGTTTTGAATTTTAAGGATCTTGTTAATTCCGACCATTGGAATCCGCTTGGTGAAATGTACAATTACAAGATGGAGCTTGCATCCATAGGGGAAAATATCGAAACGGTCGACAGCATAAAAGAATCTAATGTAAAACTTATGGATAAGCCCGAAGAATATACGGGTAAGTATTATATCTGCGGAGAGAAAGCGTTCGCAAGCAGCGCGTCTTTAATAAAGTATCTTGAGTTCCAAAGGGACTATTTAGAAGCCAAAATATCGGATCTTGTTAACCAGTTTGTGAACATGATGATAAAAGTTCAAAGCCAAAACGACAAGTCTTGGGAATACGGCGCTCAGGATCTCTTAAAAGGAATTATCAATTGTATGCTTGATGATGCCGCCGACAAAAAATCGGGGTTCAAACGCGAAATGATGAATATGAAGACTATTCAAGAGTATTATATCGCGTTGAAATTGCCTATCTTTGCGGATAAATATACCCTATACTGTCATCCTTTGTTGAAGAACAAATCAAGGCATACTATCGATCTGATGGCAACCGCGCTCGGCAACGCGCCTAATACCATGAGGAGTTATTGCGGAGTATTCGACGGCGCAGTTAAGGATTGGTTCCAAAGCCATATTTTCGCTCTTACTACCGGCGATACGGTTGACATAGACAAAATTGGCGATAAGCCGTTCGCGATTTTTATAATTACAAGGGATTATGATAAGAGCGATTTTAATGTCGCGGGTCTTTTTATCGATTGGGTTTACCGCAAGATGGTAGAAAGAGCCGATAAGCTTATGGATAACAGCAAGCGTCCGGATGATTGCAATGTCAGAGCGCTTCATTTTATTCTCGACGAATTCGCGAATATACCCGAAATCAAAGATTTCGAGAATAAGATTGCCACTTCGCGGTCAAGAAATATATGGTACCATCTTGCCTTACAGTCCTACAAACAGCTCGACCATGTTTACGGTTCGGATAGAGCGGTAATAATACACGACAATTGCAACAGCCATGTGTTTCTCGGCGCGCAGAACGCGGAGACAAAAGGGTATTTTGCGGGTATATGCGGCAATCGAAGCGTGCCGGCGCTTAATTCATATTTTAATGCCGACAATAACGATATAAGCACCGTTCCGGTAATTCCTGTCAGTAAGCTGGACCGTATCGCTCCGGGAACTATGTATATAAAGCGCTTGTATATGTCTGTAATAAAATCACAATTCGTGCGTAGCTATATATGTTCGAAATACGGAATTTACAAGAAAGCGAATAAGGGACTGGAGGAATGCACTCCAACATATATCGAGTCTTGGAATGCGCCTAAATACCGCTATAGCAAGCTGAAACAAATCCTCGAAAGCTTGTCAAGCGGCAGTAATGATATCGATTAATACATTCGGCAGAACCGATAATATAAAAAACCGGTTCATTGAGATGTCTCAACGAAGCCGATTAAATTTCCCGACCAAGCAGCGAATGACATTACGCCTTGCATTTGGTCGGGATTTTATATTGTAATTTAAGTTATAGCTTCAAGCATTTCTTTTTATCGCGGCGAAAATACGCCAAACTATTAAAAGCAATAGAGTTGCAGCTAAGCAC
>SACC01000295.1 GCA_009928745.1 Clostridia bacterium | reverse complement strand
AAGGAGATTAAAAAATGTTAACAGGAGTTACAAGTAATACAAAGAATAACTACCAGCTCGGCGCAGGTCTTGTTTGTACAGGCTTTTCGAATGGTGTTGTTTCTGGAATAATCGGAGCGACAAGGGGCGGCGGTTCTTTTACGGCTGTTCCGACAATAAGGCAACCCGAAGTTGACGGATTGCCCGATAACACAAAGGACTTCAAAATTATAGATTTTTGGGTGGCGACACTCACAACGACCATTTTTGAAGCGACCGAAACATCTATAAAATTGGCACTTGCTGGCGGTTCAGCTTCTACTTCCGCAAGCGTTACGACAATTACCGCAACGCAAGGAATTATTCCGACAGCTTCATACGCTGATTTGTGGTGGGTTGGCGACACTTCAGACGGGAATAAGATTGCAATTAAACTTTCAAACGCGCTCGGCTCGAATGGATTCAATTTGAATTTTGTTGACCGTGGCGAGGGGACTTTTGAACTACAAGCTATTGCACATTATAGCGTTGACGCGCTAAGCACACCGCCTTTTACGATTTATCTTGATAAGACTACTTCTCCGACTTCGGCTGTTGCTCTTTCTTCGATTGCGCCTACCGACGGCTCGACCGGAGCGGTTTCAACGGTTGTGTTGACTTTCAATAATGCGATTTCAACGGAGAATGTGTTCGTAACATTGGCTTCGGACGGCTCGATTATCGCAGGCGCGAAGGCTTGGGATAGTACTAAGAAGATATTGACCTTCACACCGACAAGTGCGTTTGCTTCGGCTAAGCACTATGTAAACATCGTAAGTGTTGTTGATATTTACGGGCAAGCGTTGGCAAACACGATTACTGATTTCACAGTAGCGTAAAAAAGCATAGGGCGGTTTTTACGCCGCCCTAATTCAAAAAAATGAGAGGAGACCATAAAAATGAATTTAAGCACCGATAAAGCAGTAGATATATTAATTGAGATTACGCCGTATGTCGCTGATATAATCAACGACAGCGATTTGCGCAAAGTAATTGACAAGTACAAAAAAACGCCGGCGAAGCAAATACAATATTTCGCGGAATTGATACCGACATTCTTAAAAAAGCACCGCGAGCCAGTATATATAATTTTAGCGGCGTTGAATGAAACGACCGTTGAAGAAATACAAGCTCAGTCGTTTGTGGTTACGGTTAATCAGATTAAAGAAATAGCAAGCGATAAGGACTTAATTAGTTTTTTTACATCGTTCGCCAAAGCGGAATAAAAGACGGTTTCGGCGATTATAACAGCACGATTGCGGCAGGGCGTGTTTTATCGGTATTAAACCGAATAAACAGACCTATGCCGATTAAATCGCTAATAATGTTAATAATAAATGAGATTAGAAGCGATTTTGTAAAGTCTGTATACGATAAATACATAGCCGATTTGATACGAGTTATGGCAATGAACAAAAAAATTGACGACAACGGCAACAGCTGGAGCGAAATTTACGAAACCGTTATTGGAGTAAACAAAGTAGAACATACACCCGCGCAAGATGTAATAGCGGACATTATGACACGGCACGGAATTAAATTTGCAGACGAAGCCGAAGCAAGACGGATTTTAGGAGACAAAGCAGATGGATTTATTCAACCTCATTGCTAAAATAACCTTAGACGACAAGGATTATAAAAAAGGTATAAATTCCGCTGAAAAGTCTGGTAAGTCTTTTGGCTCTAGTTTAACAAAAGGCTTAAAAGTTGCGGGCAAGGCAATGGCGGCGTTGTATACTGGTACGGTTGCCGTTGCCGCTGCGATTGCAAAAATTACGCTAAGTTCCGTTAAGTACGGCGATGAGATAGGCAAAGAAAGTCAAAAATTGAATATGTCGACTGCTGGCTATCAAAAATGGTCGACTATACTCGAAATGGCTGGAACTTCGATTGATAGTATGTCAATGGGAATGAAAACCTTTACGGGCATATTAGACGAAGCGAGTAACGGCAATGCGGACGCTTTATTAACATTGCAAAAACTTGGACTTGGATACGATGATTTTGCAGGATTATCCGTTGAAGACAGCCTTAAAAAAGTTGTAGAACAATTCCAGACAATGGAGCAAGGAGCGGAGAAAACGCAGCTTGCTGTTGATTTATTCGGACGGAGCGGTCAAGAACTATTGCCGTTGTTGAATCAAGAAGTCGGAAGTATTGACGAACTGTTCAAAAGCTATGAAGAATTGGGTTTAATAATTTCGGACGATGTTATAAGTGCGAGCGAAGATTTAGACGACCAGTTATCATTGCTTAAAAAGTCATTCAAGGTTGCTGCGGTTAACATCGGCACAATGTTTATGCCCGCGATAAGCAAGGTTGTTACAGGCTTACTTGATTTAGCAAGAGGTTCGGCAGGAGCGGGCGAAACGCTCAAGT
>SACC01000294.1 GCA_009928745.1 Clostridia bacterium | reverse complement strand
ATTTCGCAGGGACAAAAGCAGCTGTTGACTATTGCGCGCGCTATTGCCTCTAATCCCAAAATACTAATTCTTGACGAGGCTACAAGCTCAGTCGATACGCGTACTGAAAGATATATACAAAACGCTATGGCGATGCTGACTGAGGGAAGAACCAGCTTTATTATAGCGCACAGATTATCAACAATCCGTAATGCGGATATAATACTCGTTATGAACGAGGGCAGAATAGTAGAGCAGGGCAACCATGAAGAGCTGATTGCCAAGAAGGGCTTCTATTATGAACTATACAACGCGCAATTCTTAAAAACCGAAAGCGTAAGCGCATAACGCAAAATGAAACGGATGAGGGGAACTTCAAGCCAATCCCAAAATAATTTTGTTTACTGCGAAAGCACTAACTAACTAACTAACTAACTTACGATTCATAATAATATAAAATTACGGAAACTATGAACAAAATATATTCAATTAATATTTAACTAATATGCGCACTCAAGCTGATTCCTTGCGTGCGCATATTTTATGTGATAAAGAATTGACGGCAGGTTATTTTACATTATTTTGCTTATCTCATAATATATATATTTTGAGGTGATGCTATGGCGTATTATGAGGATATGAACAAGTATCTTGACTTAGAGCAAGGACTATTATGCAACTGTTTTGTAGAGCTTATCAATAATAAGTATTGTATAATTAACGGACATAGGGGAATCAGCGAATTTTCCGTTGATTGTGTACGCGTAAGAGCGCGCAAAGGCTATGTATGCGTATTAGGTCAAGAATTGCGCATTTTGGCGCTGACGCCAACTGAAGTGTATGTGTCGGGTATAATCAAAGGGATACAACTTGATGAGTAGCGTAAATAACACCGAATTAATTATAGAGTCGCTAAATCACGCTAAGATACTCAACGGCTTATTTCGCGCGGGTGTCACCGTAAAAAAATGTAAAAAAGAAATAAGAAGGTTGACATTGACCGTTGATAGCTCCGATATGCGTAAGGTAAAAGAATATCTTGAAGAATATGAGTATCACTATGTAATCGTCGCGGAAAGAGGAGTTTTACATACATCTAAAAGGTTTTTGAGCAGATACGGTTTAATCGCAGGCTTAATTGTCGCCTTAGTCTTACTTATCGGCGCTTCAACTCTTGTTTTTGATATAGAAATTACAGGGCTGGAAAATGTACAGTACAGCAGTATAGAAAACATTTTGTCAGCTAAAGAAATCGAGAAATATAGCTTAAAGAGAAATATTGATATTGACAGCCTGCGCATGGATATTAACAAAATAGAGGGCGTAGCTTCGGTGTCGGTCAGCATAAAGGGCACAAAACTGTTAATAAATGTTAAGGAAGAGCTGCAGAAGGGCATTGTGCCAATATTTGACGACAGCGGTATATATGCCGAGTGCGACACAATAATAACAAGAATTATAGTGCAAAGCGGTACTGCTATGGTAAAAGCGGGGGATAGTGTGCGCAAAGGCGCGCTTCTTATCGCGCCGTTCTATACTTTGAATGAGGACACCATTTTGCCGGTGGCTGCAAGGGGAGAGATATACGGAAGACAATGAATAAAAGAAGATATTACATTTTTCTCTGAACGCATAGAACAGGTTAGAACAGGTAAAACTACAATGTTTTCCGAACTGTATTTTAAGGACGCAATTATTGGTAAGAAAGCGGCGACACCTTATAAAATGTATAATGTTGTGATTGATATCCGCAACATAAGTAATCTCTTGCCTTTTAAAATAATATACTATACTTACTATGAGCTTGAGGAAAGGACGGTTTTGTACGATTATGAAACCGAAAAAGATTCCTTGATAGCTGAATGTGAAAATAGAATCGAACAAAATATAGTCATCGGTAAAAGTATCGTACGCAAATGGAATATTTCAAAAAATATAGACAAAATATATATAATTAGTATATACTATGAGTTAGAAGGGCGCGTAGACGCCTACATACAAAAGGAGAACTGAATGCGGACAGAAATATACCCTATTGATAGCAGCGAAGTCCTTAGCGCCTTATTTGGTAATCTTGACGAAAACATTAATGCGCTAGCGTCGGATTGCGGCTGTGAGATTAACACTTGTCTTGACGGAGTAATGATAACAGGTACTGATGAAAACGTAGAGATGTGCGCTCGCGCAATCAAAACACTTATAGGCATTATACGAAATGTGAAGTGCCATCCGATCTTTGACACTTCCTGTTAAATTGTAATGCTCATGCTTAACATAAATAGAATAAGGGATTCCTTGAAATGAAAAAGAGATTTTGCTTAATGGTGTAGAACCAATTAAATTACACATTTGCTTAAATACTGCTTTGTTCTCCATAGAAGTGTCTAATATTCTCCATACAAAATGTCGTATCTTCATTATACAC
>SACC01000293.1 GCA_009928745.1 Clostridia bacterium | reverse complement strand
CCGTCAATAATTATTCCGACTTCGCCCAGTGCTGTTTCGATTGCTGTTGCATATCCGTATGCTTGTGCATAACTATTTTCCGAACGTGTCCAAATTGTGAGCTGTTGTATAACGGGTTCGGCATTTCGCGGTTGCTCAAACCCTAACGATATATACGGCAAAACCGCTGTATCGGGTACTGGCTCTTGATAGGTCGTCAATATCGTATTCAGCCACGATATCAATGCCGTTGCTTGATTTACCATTACGCACCCTCCACATAATTTTCAGCTTCCCATTGTGCAATATTTTTCATTGTTTCGGATTCAACCTGTCCTTGCAGTTTAGATGATTTCAATATTGCCGTTATTCCGTTTCCGATTACAATATCACCCGTCGCAACCGTTATGCTGTTCGCACTCGTATCCGTCATAAATGTATAAACATCGTCAAGTCCGCGTTGTGCTGCAATTAGTCGTTCGGTAGAACTTGACCGCTCCAATAAGCCTTGCACGGTTCCGAGCGTCTTGTATGTCGTTGTCGCACCGCCTAATCCGTCGGGAGTTTTTACGCGGCGTTTTACCGTTACAGAATAGAAATAATCTTGTATCATAACTTGCCCCTAAATATGTCTTTTGCCATTTTTTGATACTTATCCCAGTTTGGCTTAATTCCGTTTTCCATAAATTTACGACCTTGCTTTCCGCGCGTTCCGTTGTTGACTTTGTCGCCGTACTCCACATTAGTTCCAATTATTACGGTATTTTCTAAGCCTTTTCCGCTCAACGCGTCCGAACTGTCAGCGTTGTTATCATATACTCCGCTTTCTTCTTCTGGTGTTACAAACGATATACTCCCACGCTGTCTGCCTGTGTCAACAATATCACGACCTGTAAAATCAGGCTTACTCATATACTTAACTACATCGCCTTGCGCCGATACGCCTATTGCATATAATGCGCGACCCATTGCCGAGCCAAACTCGCCGAGAACTTTCGCAGTGTTATTTTCAATCTTAACGTCAACCATAAATCCGCACCCGGTTTAAGAAATAATACCTCGACTGAAACGGCTTCATATATGCTTGCAAGTCGCTTCGATACGCTTCGACGCCGCTTTTCGCGTTGAACGATACGGAATAATTCGGTATGCTTTCGCTTGCTATTCCGCGGTTTGTAAACGCTTCGACTTTCTCCGCCAGCGTTATAAATTCATTAGGTATAGCCAGTCCGACGATATATCCGCAGAACTCTTCGTCGGTGAGCGTTTCGTTTAGCGTTATTTCGCCTGCTTCGACGGTGCTTATTTTGTAAACACCGTCGTTAAGCAAGCTGTCCATAATCCGCACATACTGACCCGCTTTATAATCGCCGCGCACGGCTATAGCGTTTTCGGATATGGTATATCTGCCATACTCCGAACTGCGCTCAAAAAAATTATTACAAGCCAATAATGTTGCGTACATTTTTAATTACTCCTTAAACAGTATATTGTGACTGCCCGGTTGCGATAGGAAGAAGCGAAGTGCTATCAACTTCAACAACTCTAACATACCCGCTTGAAGCAAGAGAAATAACGCCGGTTGCGGGAAGCGGAGTCCAAGTTGAGGTATTCAAAGCAGTGCTTGCAGCCGGTGCACTAATTGAAGCCGATGCGTCAACAGCATAGTAATACTTGTTGCCAATTTTCGGCTTGTTCGGTGTAACGGTTACCTTATTCAAAGCCGCCGAAACGGTCAAACTGCCAAGAGTACCCAGCGTAGCCTGAACCTGTACATCTTTAATTCTTGCAATCGCACGGGTGTTTTTAACAGCCAATCCCGCAACGAACTCAACGTCGCCAGACTTTACTGCGCCCGCCTCGCTGAAATTAGGCAATCTGCTTGTTATAGCCTTATCGCCTTTAAGCGTAATTCCGTGCGCTCCGCTCATAGAAAGAGCCACAAGGTATATATCGGTCTTACCGCTCGCGTCGTCGATTCCGATAATTTCGGTGTCACTTCCAAGGTCCTCGTTGTAGTATCTGCCGAGGTCAAGCATAGGAATACCGTCGTATGCTCTTACTTGCTTACCGAAAGCGTCTTCCGCTTGAGTCAAATATCCAAGCGTCTTAGCCGCGGATTGAATTTTTACAATCGTTTTGCTGTTTGCAAGAATGTAAGTCGGACGCTCTTTCATAGCCAATATAGCCGTGTCGAGTGCTTCGGTTATTTTCAACGCGTTTGCCGTGTTCATCGTGGAAAGGTCAATTCCGCTTCCGTCAAAATCCGTAACGCTTCCGTCAACTATTTTAGCAAGTCCGTCAAACTCCGTCGGGTTATTTTTATCGCCGTTTACAAACAGCCAATGATAACGGTTAACCGTTGCTTGTATTTTCTCTTCGGTTTGGAATGCGATTTCGTCAGGTGCAGCGTCTGCTAACACTCT
>SACC01000292.1 GCA_009928745.1 Clostridia bacterium | reverse complement strand
GTCGTAGGGGATACCGGAGGACTTAGGCGCGCGGGATTTTTTGGACGTGAACGCAAGCACAATCATAGTTACCACATACGGTATCATAAGATAAATATATTCGCCGCCGTTAATCGAACTAAATGAGGGCAAGAAAGGTATTGCCGTTGCCATTGAGGACACCACCTTGAATATAGCGAACAGGAACGCCGCGCCGAGTATCCTTAACGGCTTCCAATTGCCGAATATCATTACCGCCAATGCCAAAAAGCCGTAGCCCGCGACCGTTGATGAGAACCCTCCGCCTGCCGCTAAGGTATAGGCAAAACCGCCGATTCCGCCAAGAAAACCCGATATAGCAACGCCTACGTAGCGCATTCTGTAGACGTTGATGCCCACGCTGTCTGCAGCTTGCGGATGCTCGCCGCAGGCTCTCAGGCGAAGTCCGAACTTGGTACGGTATAATATAATTATTGCGGCAACTAGAAGTATAATTGCAATAGGGGTTGTAATAAAGAATTCTTTGAGGAATATCCTTTCAAAAAAATTAAGGTTTTGAATATCAGCGCCGAATACCGAGGGAGCGATACGCGCCCAGGAAGGCGTATATATAGCAGTCTGCCCTTGTCCTTGAACTGCCCAAGTAAGAATTATCGCGAATGCCGGAGCGAACATATTGAGCGCGACACCGCCTATCGTCTGATCGGCTTTCATTCCCCAGCCCGCTCTTTCGGGTTTGAGCACCAATAAGAGCAAAAAGCCGAACAGTAAACCTATACCTATCGATAATACTGACGCAAGCACTGAGCTAAATGCGGGCTTGTCAGCGAGCTTGTGAGAAAGCACTATCAGCTTATCTTTAAAAGGTTTAACATTAAGCTTTTTCATGTTTCACCTCTTCATGTTGAAATTGAGACTGTCTTTGCGCGCCAGACATATACAGGCCGATTTCTTGCATAGAAGTTTTACGCGGATCAAGCTCCGCGACAATCTCACCCTCATAAATAACCAATATTCTGTCAGCAACGTTAATTACCTCTTCCAGCTCTAAGGATATAAGTAGCACCGCCCTGCCGCTGTCTCTAACATTCACTAACATTTTGTGGATATATTCAATAGCTCCGACATCAAGTCCTCGAGTCGGCTGCACCGCAAGGAGTAATTGCGGTTCTTTATCTATCTCGCGCGCAACTATTGCCTTTTGCTGATTACCTCCAGACATGCTGCGCGTTGACGCAACAGCGCCCCTACCGCTTCTTATATCATAAGCGTCGATAAGTTTTTGCGCATACTTTCGGACATTTTTGAATCGAATTAATTTTGCTTTTTGGAATTCGGGTTGCCAATAACGCGCAAGCACTAGATTTTCTTCAAGCGAAAAATCCAATATCAGCCCGTATTTGTGCCTATCCTCCGGTATATGACTCATACCTCTTGCGCTACGCTCTCTTATCGGACGCCGCGTTATATCCTTGCCTTGAAAAATAATGTTGCCTTTGACGGGCTTTTCCAGTCCTATAATAGAATAACCGAGTTCTGTCTGACCGTTGCCGTCAATACCGGCGATACATAGGATTTCGCCAGCGTAAACATCAAAAGTAACATTCTTAACCGCATTGTTTTTATGAAGTTTTGAGGCTACCGACAAGCCCTTTACTTCTAATATCTTTTCTCCTTTTTCTATGGCTTTCTTTTCAATGGCAAAATTAATATCTCTGCCAACCATCATCTTAGAAAGCTCTTCTTTTGAGGCGCTTTTAACATCCACTGTCCCGACTAGCCTGCCTTTTCTCAAAACTGTGCATCTGTCGGCGACCAATTTGATTTCGTTTAACTTGTGAGTAATAAAGAGAATGGATTTGCCCTCTTTGGCAAAATTCTTCATAATAACCATCAGCTCTTCAATCTCTTGAGGGGTTAGTACTGCTGTCGGCTCGTCAAAAATAAGTATATTGTTCTCGCGGTATAGCATCTTGAGTATTTCCACTCTCTGCTGCATACCTACGCTTATATCCTCAACTATTGCGTTGGGCTCTACATTTAAGCCGTATTTTTTGCTGACTTGAGTCAGTTTTTTCTCCGCTTCTTTACGCTTAATAAAGCCTGCATAACTTGGCTCAACTCCAAGTATTATATTGTCAAGCACGCTGAATACTTCCACCAGTTTAAAATGCTGGTGGACCATACCGATACCTAAAGCGTTGGCATCGTTAGGATTATTAATTTTTACTTTTTTGCCGTTAAGCAGTATCTCGCCGCCATCTGGTTGATACAAACCAAAAAGCACGCTCATCAGAGTGGATTTGCCACTGCCGGTGCCTCCGGCAACTCCGATGCTCACGCCGTAGCAGAGGCAGGTTGAAAGAAAATCCAGCATATCTGCCGTAGCCGTGCCTGCTTCGATCATCTGCTCCCTTGTCAGCCGGCTC
>SACC01000291.1 GCA_009928745.1 Clostridia bacterium | reverse complement strand
ATATAACGGACAATGCGATAGCGGCAACATACAATTTTTTATTGAATTGTTCAAAAATATCAGCATTAAGAGGAGATATTGAAGAGCTTTATAATAGCGTTAAAAAATACGGTTACACAGGCACAATTTACGATTTTATCACGCATTACCACATACTTTGCGACCTTGACGCGGTCAATCAAAAAAACAATGGTGAAATCGTTGTTGCTCAGATAAAATTCGACCGTAATAATTCGAGAGTAATTAAAACAATCAATAAAATAATCAGCAGATAACACCTGTTATTTGAGTTTATTAAGAGGTAAAATATGAGGTGCATTATACAAAGGGTGCTTAACGCTAATGTTGTAGTAGATAAAGTTACAGTAGGCAAAATTGACAAAGGCTTACTTGTATATTTAGGCTTTTGCTCAACGGACAGCGCAAAAGAAGCCGATTACATAATGGACAGAGTGTGCAAGATAAGAATGTTCGAAGACGATGAGGGCAGGCTTAACCGCGCGCTTGATGATATAGGCGGCAGCGCGCTTTTCATACCTAATTTTACACTTTACGCCGACGCAATGACCGGACGCAGACCATCTTTTGTCAATGCAATGAAGTTCGATGACGCAGCTCGTTTGTTCGATTATTCGGTGAAAAAGTACAAGAGTATAAGAGGAAGCGGCGCGGCGGAAGGAATATTCGGCGCAGATATGAGAATCACTTCCACTGCGGACGGACCAGTGAATATTCTTATCGAATATAACGCTAATAATTCGGAGGACTAATGGATATTATCAAAGTACACGGCGAATATCTTGATGAAAACACTTTCATTGTACCGATAGGCAAGGAATGTATCGTAATTGATGCAGGTATTTCTTACGCGCGGTTACAAAAGATACTCGAATTTTTGGACTTGAAATGCGCCGCAGTATTACTTACGCACGGACATTTTGATCATATATGCGGAGTTGCCGAGCTGCAGCGCGCAGGAGCAAAAGTATATTTGCACAAAGCCGCCGATAATATGGTTAATACTAGCGGAAATCTTGCGAAACTTATGGGAATGGTCTGCGAGCGTTTTCGTGGCGATTATCTTTTTGAAGAGGATTGCCCCGTAAAGGTATGCGGCTTGGATATTGAGATAATCAATACGCCCGGTCATAGTATTGGAGGAGTATGTTATCGAATATGCGATATGCTCTTTACCGGAGATACGCTGTTCAAGGATTCATACGGGGCTACGCATTTTCCTACAGGGAACTTTCAAACGCTCAAAGATTCTATCGTTTATAAGCTGTTTTCAATTAAAGAAGACTTGAAGATTTTTACCGGTCACGATATCGACACATGGAAAGGTGATAAAAAAATAAGCAATCCTTATAACGAATATCTGGTATATGCCGCGCCGTGCACAACATTGAATTACGAAAGACAAAACAATCCGATTCTATACGGCATTGAATAGACAAAGTAAGTATATAAAGACAGTTAAAGGTATAATAGGTTAAGTAATTATAGCTAAAGACAGCTAAATGTATAATATCTAAAGGGATAAATGAATATTAATTTTATTACGAATTACACGCAATTCAATAACGATTATATGGACGTTGTGAGGGCATTTGCTCCTCACATAACTTTTGACGCAGATGCCGAAGCGTATCTGCAACTTGAGCTAAATGAAAAAAACAACAACATAGAAATACGGATATTCTCAAATTTTTGGCAACCGTTAGATATCAGTTATGCTATACAAGGCGATGCGCTTCTCCGCAAGCGGCTGGCAAAAAGATACTCAAAAAGAGAATTATATATGTATCTGTCGCTTAATACGGGTATAAAATTGCCATACGGCAGCCTTACCGGAATAAGACCTACCAAGCTGTATTATGATTTGATAGCCGAAGGGCTTTATCCTGACGAAATGTTGGACTATTTTGCAGTCAGTAAAGAGAAAGCGCAAATAATCCGTGAAGTAATCAGCGCGCAAAAGGGTATATATCTAGCCGAAACGCAAAAATACGATTATTTTGTAAACATACCGTTTTGTCCCTCCAGATGTTCATATTGCAGTTTTATCTCGGAGATTATACCAAGAGTAAAAGGTAGACTGGAAGAGTATACCGACTGTCTGCTTCGTGACATAGATGCGGTATTATTGCCGCAAGGACTTCGCCGCGCCATTTATGTGGGCGGCGGCACGCCTACTGCGCTCCCATATAATATGCTCGACCGAATACTAAGAAAAGTAGACCGTAAGAACGAGGAATTCACCGTTGAGGCAGGGAGACCGGATACATTAAGTCAGGATATTATTGAAGTTATGAAAGCTAACGGCGTAACCCGAGTGTCGGTTAATCCGCAGACTTTTAAGGAAAGCACATTGCCATTAATCGGACGCGCGCACACTGTTAAGGATATATA
>SACC01000290.1 GCA_009928745.1 Clostridia bacterium | reverse complement strand
CGCTTAACGCTGATATCGACTGGGGTTATGCAACCATAGCGCCTATCGGTTCGGAGTCAAAAGCATTCAAAGGCACCTTTGACGGTAACGGATATACAATTAAGAATATTACCATCCAAGGCGTTGCAGATAAATATACTGGCTTCTTCGCATATAACGCAGGCACTATTAAGAATGTCAACTTCAGCGAGGCAAAGATTATATTCGCTGATCACGGTTCAATCGGCGCAGGCGTAGTAGCAGGCAAGAATACCGGTACAATCGAAAATGTACGCGTAACTGGTAGTATCAATGCAGAGTCCAAGTCATGGCAAGACATTATGAACGCATACTTTGATATAGGCGGCGTTGCAGGCTTTAAT
This sequence comes from Clostridia bacterium, assembly GCA_009928745.1. Taxonomy (GTDB): domain Bacteria; phylum Bacillota; class Clostridia; order Christensenellales; family CAG-1252; genus SACC01. The sequence goes on along the minus strand of SACC01000290.1, from coordinate 2,053 downwards.
GCAGGCACAATCAATAATGCCGATGTCACAGTGCAGATTAATGCAAGCGTCAAGGGTCTCAGCGTGCTGGGTATTAAGATAACAGGCAAGAAGTCCAACATTAACGTTGGCGCAATCGCAGGCTATCTTGCAGACAGCAGTGTAGTTAACAGCAGCGTTTCCAACGGTAATATCGTTGCAACCGCAACAAGCAATAACATCAGCTGTAACGGCTGGTACGGCGAGAGAAGTGACGGCGCAACCGACAACGGTGAAGTCAGATACTTCGGTACAAGTAAACTTAACTAACAACGCACTCAGTTAATAAAAAGGGTCGGGAAACCCGACCCTTTTTCATGCATTATTTTTACATGTGGCGCGTATCCCAGAAAAACGCAGTTATATGGGGTGTCAAGTCGGGGCAACCCGATCTTTTTTTATGGAATATTTCAAGCTGGACGGGGTCTCCGCACTTCGCAAGAAGTGTGGGGTGTCTATACCAAGCGGTAAGATGGTAAATAATCATATATTTCTAACTTTACTATTTATTAAACAGATGCAGAGTATTGTATATTGACAAGTACTACAATTATATATATAATATTAATAAAAACAGCAGAGTCTACCCGCTGTATTTTTTAATATAAGCAATATTCGGAGGAAAGATGAAAAAAATTATTACTATATTATTAGCTTTAACCTTACTCTGTAGTCTTTTTGTGTTTTTTACCGCTTGTAATGATACCGATGATGACAAAGTAGTGTTTGACAACATTACAATTAAAGCGGACGGCGAACTAAAAATTTTGCAACTTACTGACATTCACCTTACGGCAAGCGAATACGAGACTGTTGCAGATTTACGCGCGGCGGGTATTAACCTTGGTCCGGTTAGTAATATCACTGCATGGCAAAGAGACAGATGGGCGCTGAGAACAGTCGGAGAACTTATAGAAGAGGCGCAACCCGATTTAATCATTGTTACTGGGGATTTGGTCTATGTCAATCCTTTTACCCAGTTTTTAACCCCTATTGGGCATACCGATAATCTCAAAGCTATTAAACTTTTTGCAGAATATATCGAGACATTTTGCATTCCGTGGGCGGTAACGCTAGGTAATCACGATCACGAGGGCGATTACACTAGAGAGCAGATAGCAGATTATCTTTGCACCCTTGAATATTGCATTTTCCAAAAGGGTCCTGACGACATTACAGGTTTTGGCAACTATATTATCAATGTACTTAACTCAGACGGCACCTATAATACGGCGCTTATTATGATGGATTCAAATTCATACATTAATGCAGATGACCATACGGGAAGTTCAGGATATGACAGAATACACGAAAATCAAATACAGTGGTATGAAGAGTCGTTAAATAATATTAAAAGCAAGTATTCTTTGAATGTCTTGCCCGCGTCGTTATTATTCATCCATATTCCGGTAACCGAATATAATACCGCAAAATTAATATACTTTGAAGAAATAAGAAGCGGCATAGATAATCCTGATTTTACTTTCCATGAAGGTGTATTCGGAGAGAATAATGCGGCGACCTGCACTCCGTTCGTTGGTACATATAATGGGAACTACTATGACGGCGGCAAAATCTTTGACAAAATAGTTGAGCTAGGCAGCACAAAAGGTATCTTTGTAGGTCACGACCACGCCAATAACCTTATTATGGAATATATGGGCGTGCAGCTAGTGTATAGCAAATCTATAGACTATATCGCATATCCTGCGCCCGATATATGTAAGAACGATAATTTTAGAGGCGGTACGGAGATAATCCTGAAAGATAAGCAGGCGTTTGTGTATAATAGCGACACTCAGACAATAAAACTTATTAATTATACTGGCGGACTATACGCTGCTTATAAGGCAGGTAATTAACTATAATGAAAGGCACGATCAATAAAATCCGAGGAAAAATGAATAATAAAGTAGTTGTTGGAATGAGCGGCGGCGTAGATAGTTCTGTAGCCGCTCATTTGCTCAAAGAGCAGGGATATGATGTTGTAGGATTGTATATGCGCAACTGGCACGAGGAAGACTCGGCAGGTCAC
>SACC01000289.1 GCA_009928745.1 Clostridia bacterium | reverse complement strand
AGCGTTAATAAAATCATCGCTTAATTCGGACGAATGGATGGATTACGAGAATATCGGCGCAACTAACGCAAGATTTACCGCACGTATAAAATCCGATAGAATTGACGCATATATCGCTGCGATATCGCAGAATAATGAGGTATCCTATTACGAAAAAACCGCTACTGACATTTCGCTTCAATATCAGAGCAAGGAAGCTCAAATCGAATCCTATCAATCGGAACTCGCAAGACTTAACGAATTATTTGAAGATGCAACAGTATCCGAGATGATACAACTTAATACAAGAATCGCTCAAATAACGCTTGCCGTCAACACCCTGCAAGGTTCAATCAATCAATTCGACAGTCTTGTGGATTATAGTGAAGTTACTATCCGTTTGTACAAAAACGGCACTCAACCTGTTACGCTGCCCTTCGGGGAGAAACTGAACGATGTATTTATCGGCGCTTGGAAAGCGTTAGGCGTATTTTTTGCAGGATTGCTAATTGTGCTTACCGCAGTATTCCCCTTCGCGGTAGTATTTGTACCGATTGGTGTCGGAGTATTCTTCTTGGTAAGATTTATCAAGAAGAAAAGATTGGCAAGCGGAAAAGCAACTGCCCCTAACAATAAGCTATTCTCCTCAAAAACCAAACCCGACACTAACGATACCGATAAAAAATAAGGTTATATTTTTAAGGACAATTATTATTACTAAAAAATAACAAGTAAATAAAAGCAATTTTTGTCTTAGTTTAACTAACATATTAGCGTTAACGCACCAACACATAATTAAAAATCTGCCTGTTATAGGCAGATTTTTCATCTAAAAATTTATTATGGCATAAAAAATACAAATGCTATTTGGTTCCTGCAAATCACAGATATGCGAGATAAAACTCACCCTTTACCAAAGGGTCTTGATTATTTTTTTGGGTTCCTGCAAATCACAGATACGATAGATAAAACTCACCCTTTACCAAAGGGGGCTTGATTATTTTTGCAGAATGTAAAAATAATGGGGGTTTTATACGCAAAACTCTCTCCCAAGTTTTAACTTCAGACAAATATCCTCGATATTGTCGGTAGGTCGTGCGCAACTGCCGTTCTTGCACAAATAATACAATGTCTTGTCACCTATGGGATAATCCTTAGTAAATTGCGCAATATCTCCCAACATTTCAGCGTTTTTGTTATTCTTTACAAGTATTGAGATATTTTTGACGGCGGCAATTTTTTGCAAATCCCTTATGCATTTTGGTACCGAGCCGTTGTCTGTAGTGCAAATAAGCTCATAGGACGGATACAGCGCGTCGGACATAGCGAACATTGCAAAAGCGTGCGCTCCCGGATAATGCTCGCTTTGCGTCGTCAATACCTCGAACTGTTTTCTGCTGCGCTCTATCCATTTTGTTTGACCGGTCAGTCGCGACAGCTTGTAAAAAGCATACGCGGCGACAGAATTTCCCGACGGCATAGCGCCGTCATAATATTCTTTAGGTCGTCTTATAAGCTGCTCGCTTGATTCTGAATAGAAGTACAATCCGCCTGCATTGTCGCCGAATAAAGAATACGCCATTTCGCATATTTCATCTGCTTTTTTGAGATAGTTTACATCAAAAGTTGCTTCATACAACTCGATTGCAGCCCAGCCTAAGAAGGCGTAATCATCTAGTTGTCCGTCGAATTTTGTCTCGCCGTCGCAAATACGCAAGAACAACTTTCCGTCCGCATCTTTCAGCCTTTTATCAATAAAACCGAATGCGGCAACGGCGCTATCGAGATATTTTTTATTGCCGGTCATTACTGAGGCTTTTGCAAGCGCGGCAATCAACAGCGCATTCCAGGAAGTCAATATTTTATTATCGGTCAGCAAAGCTTTTTTGTATCTATACTTCAGCAATGTATTTCTAACCCCATCCATTGAATAAAAAGCCTTTTCGTATTCGCTGTTTTTTAACAAGTTAGGTACGGAGAAACCTTCCATATGTCCTTTTGCATTGATATCCTAATAGTCGCATATCTTATCCGCAACATCTTTATCCAATAATTTTTTGATAGTATCGGGAGTAAAAAGGTAATAACTTCCCTCTTTTCCCTCGCTGTCCGCATCTTGAGCGCTCATAAAACCGCCTTCCGAATCTTTTAGCTCTCTACTCAAATAATTTGCTGTCATATCAATTATTTTTGCAAAAAGACCATTGTTCTTTTCATTACACTGCATAAAGAAAGCGTAAGTATACATAAGCAAGGCGTTGTCATATAACATCTTTTCAAAGTGCGGTATAAGATAATAATTATCGGTGGAATATCGGGAAAATCCTCCGCCTATATGGTCGAATATGCCTCCGCGATAAAGCTGTATCAGGGTCTTTTCCGCCATCAATGCGGCTCTTTCACTATTTTCATATTGTGAATATTTGATAAGGAATAACAGATT
>SACC01000018.1 GCA_009928745.1 Clostridia bacterium | reverse complement strand
TTTGAATTTTTTCAAGAGATTGGTGGAAAACAGTTCACAAAAACGATCCCAGAAGTGTTAAGAATTTATGACATCAATGTCATGGATATTTTAAAAGTTGGAAAAATGATTGAGTGTACGGCTAATGCTAGAACCAACAAACAAGGAAAAATAACGTGGACATGCAACCCAGAAACTGGCGATAAATACAAAGTTATCTAACAAGATGGCACAACACATCTCACGAAGGCTACAAATAGCCTTCTTTTTACTTATCTTTCATCATGCAATACTCTGGTTGTATTATTTCCCTTTTCTTGAAAATGGCGGTATAGAAACGTTTTTTTCATATCATATCACTTATTCATTTTACGAATACCCTTTAAATCTTTATGTTCAAATGGGATTCTTATACGTAGTAGAGCATTACATGCAAGGATTTAATCAAAGCTGGATGTTATGGTTAGATTATAGATATATAGTGTTGTTTATAGTGTCATACCTGATAATAAGTTGGAGCTATTTTTTAAAAGTGATTCTTTATTGGAAATACTACGCACTTCCCTATAAACTTCAAAATCTTCAACAAGATATGGGCAATACAGAAAATAATAAAATGATCGTTATTTTAACAGAGCATTTCTTCACAAAAAAGGTAGAAAATAGACTTTATTATAAAAGTAAAATTATTGTAAAACGTCAAGAATACATCGATTATAAAGAGCAAATTTGTAATTATTTGGGATGCGATACTATCAGTTTTAATTACATACCAAAGACGATGAATTTTTATATCACACTTCTTACAAAAATAAAAAGTGCCAAATTTCAATTTTCCTACATTAAAGAAAACGCTATCTGTATGGGAATTGATTTTAATGAAAAACTATACTATTTTAACCACATCACACACATTGTAGGAGGTGGACAAAGCGGTGGTGGAAAAACGAATCTGATTGAGATTATGTTGCTAAATTTATTTCATTGGTATACTCATGGAAATCTTGAAAAAATCTACATCATAGACTTCAAACGTACTGATCTTCAAAAGTATAAAGACTTTGAGATATTAGATTATTACGGTGATATTAATGAGGCTAAGATACTGCTTCAATCCATTGTTAAACTGACAGCAGAGCGAAACTCACTTCCAAAAGATAGCAAAGAAATGAAAAATCTAAAACCTATTTTTTTAATTGTGGATGAGTTTACCGACATGATGCAAGATAAAAGTTGTATCGAACTTATCAATGAATTAGGGCGAAAAGCCAGAAGTGCTAAAATATACATCATTGTCTTTTTGCAAAAGATCGATGACAAAAGTATCCCAACTCAACTTCTAAACAATCTACAGAGTAAAATTTTATTAAAAACCGATGATGATAACACACGTAATAAATTGATTGGAAATGAGATCATATTTGAGGAAAACAACTTAATTAATCCAAGTGATTTTACGATTGGAGATATTATTATTAAAGATGGTTTAACAAGTGAATACAGTATGATTAAGGTGTTCAAATTTGAGGAGGAGTATTTTCAAGAACTACAAAAGAGTTTTAAAACCGTAGTCAAGACACTTAAGAAGTTGCAACAAGAGATTGAGAGTGCTATCCTTCGAGCCAACCAAAATAAAGAAGATATCTTTACCATACGTCATTTAAAGCCAATGGATAAAGATAACTATGTGAAATACATGGATAGCTTGATACAAAATTTAAAAAATATGAAATTGAAATTATCCATTGAAGATACTGATAAAGTAAAAAACATTATCCAAAAGATTGATGAACGGGTGCCGTTTAACGGAGTGGGAAAATAATAGCTTACAAAGTTTTACAAAACGAGGTGGGAAATAGGTGGGAAAATTAAAAAATAAGAACTATGCAAAAAAACAACAAGGCGACACAGTTCAAGTCTATTGCTAATGGGTTAGCGGACTTGTATGAGAAGAAGAACTCGGACTATGGAGATAGTTTTGGTCGGAGTTATGAGAAGTATGGCAGTATATCGTCATTGACGAGGATAAGTGATAAGTTCAATCGGTTGGAATCTTTGATGCTTGGAAAGGAGCAGAAGGTACAAGACGAGAAAGTTGAAGACACTTTGGCAGATATGGCGAGTTACTGTATTATGACGATTATGGAGATGAAAAAGCGCATTGACCGCGCGCAGATAATAGCCTTTCCGGGAGGTTTCTCAGCAGGTGACGAGCCGGACGGTAGCGGCAAATTCATCGCGACCGCTTTCCGCAATCCCGCGCTAAGCGACAGCGTAAAAGAGTTGCTAATAAGAGACGGACTGGTCTTAGGCATATGCAACGGCTTTCAGGCGATTATAAAACTCGGATTACTGCCTTACGGCAAGATAGCAGAACAACAGGCAGACAGCGCAACGCTTACTTTCAACAACATAGCGCGCCACGTTTCCTCAATCTGCAAAATAAGAATTGCAAGCAATAATTCTCCTTGGCTATCGTCCTTTAAGGCGGGAGAGATATACGGTGTACCGGTTAGTCACGGCGAAGGAAAATTTATCTGTTCTGACAAGGATCTGCAAAGACTTATTGATAACGGACAAATCGCAACTCAGTATGTTGACGCCTCGGGTAACGCTACGATGGAATATCCTCATAATCCTAACGGTTCAAGGTACGGCATTGAGGGCATTGTGTCTGAAGACGGCAGGATTTTTGGTAAAATGGGACATTCCGAAAGGTGGCAGCGAGGATTATACCAAAATGTCGAAGCAGATTACGATATGGATATTTTCCTTAACGGAGTGAAGTATTTTTCATAAGTAGTTAAATAGGTTTACAATACATTTTGAACAGGAAGGGAAACTTGGTAAAGAAATCTTGTATGATTTCCTTTTCTGAGAGGGTAAAAAAAGACCGATTTTGCCCTCTTCGATTTTAACCCAAACCCTTTACTAATAGTAAAATGTGTGATATACTTTTGTAAACTTATCTTTAAAACGGTGTACCGAGACCGCTAAGATAGTGGATAATACTAATTTAACAATAGGTTATACTACCGTCTTAGGTATGCTCAGAGCAGCGGCCCAAAGACGGTTTTTTTATAAGTAATTATTAAAACGCAAAATAGCGACAAACACTGATGTATTAATAGAATCGCTAATATGTGAGATGAATAATACAAAGAGGTAAGATAATATGAGCGAGAGAACAATTATAATGGATGATGCGATTATTAAAAGAACCATTGTCCGTATGGCTAACGATATTCTGGAGAAGAATAACGGTACTGATAATCTTTGCATAGTGGGTATAAGGACAAGGGGAGTATATCTTGCCGACCGAATTGCCGAATATATCGAAAAAGCAGAAAATTGCACGATACCTAAAGGTATATTGGATATAACTTTCCATAGAGACGATCTTGGATTCAATGACAGCCTGCCCGAGATTAAGCAATCGGATATACCCTTTGACGTCAACGGCAAAATCATACTTTTAGTTGATGACGTGCTGTATACCGGCAGGACGATTAGAGCAGCTATTGAGACGGTTATGGATTACGGCAGACCCAAAAAAATAAGGTTGGCGGTGCTCATTGACCGAGGACACAGAGATCTTCCTATCTGCGCAGATTACACGGGCAAGAGTATTCCTACCTCAAAGGACGAGGCGGTATCCGTATCGCTTAGAGAACATGACGGCAAAGATTGCGTTGAAATCTATAAAATCAACAAAAAAGGCTGATAGCGGAGTAACCGAATCAGCTTTTTTGGAGCGGAAGCGCGTAAGGACTAAATAAAAATCTACATATAGACGAAAGTAAAGAGGGAATATGGACAAGGATTTATTAGGATTAAGGAATATGGCAAAAGAGGATATCGAAGAGATACTCGACGGCGCAAAGCATATGAAAAAGCTGCTGAAGCAAGGAGTAAAGAAGCTACCTAATCTTCAAGGCAAGTCGGTAATTACTCTGTTTTACGAGAATTCTACAAGAACGCGGGTATCGTTCGAGCTGGCGTCAAAATATATGTCGGCGGTCGCTGTCAATATCAGCGCGTCCGCAAGCTCCGTATCCAAGGGCGAGACGCTAATTGATACGGGCAAGACGCTGGACGCAATGCAGTCAGACGTCATTATTATCCGTCATCCGATGAGCGGCGCTCCCTCACTTCTCGCGAAAAACGTCCGCGCCTCTATAATCAACGCAGGCGACGGCACCAACGAGCATCCGACGCAGGCGTTACTCGATATGTTCACAATGATGGAAAAATACGGCACGCTTAAAGGTTTGAAAGTAGCAATACTCGGCGATATAAAACATTCGAGAGTAGCAAAAAGCAATATATTCGGACTTACGAAACTCGGAGCTGAGGCGGTACTGTATTCCCCTGCAACCATGATGCTTCCCGAGGTGGAAAGGCTGGGCGGCATTAGAGCAAAGAGCCGCGAGGAGGCGCTTAGCGGCGCCGATGTCGTAATGGGTCTAAGGATTCAGCTGGAAAGACAGCAGGGCGGTTTGTTCCCGTCACTTGCCGAATACAGCGAGTTCTACGGCGTAGGGGAGCGCGAGCTTGCATTGGCGAAGCCCGGCGCGATGATAATGCATCCGGGTCCGGTTAACCGCGGTGTGGAATTATCCTCCAAAGCAATTGACGCAGATAACAGCTTTATCGAAGAGCAGGTATTAAGCGGCGTGGCGGTAAGAATGGCGATACTTTCCCTTCTGACGAGAAAATAAAGAGGTACAATATGGAATCTTTAGTAATAAAAAACGGAACAATAATAACGGACACTGACACATATATCAGCGATATACTTGTAGAGAACGGAGTAATCGCAAAAATCGGCAAAGGACTCACCGCCGATAAAATATATAATGCCGACGGCAAACACATATTCCCCGGTCTTGTGGATATGCATGTGCATTTGCGCGAGCCGGGCTATGAATACAAGGAAGATATTAATAGCGGCTGCCGCGCCGCAGTAAGCGGTGGTTTTACCCAAATCGCGTGTATGCCTAACACAAAGCCGGTTTGCGATAATGCGGCGATAGTAGGTTATATACTGATGCGCTCAAAAGAGGTCGGACTGGCTAAGGTATTGCCAATAGGCGCAGTAACCAAGGATGAGAAAGGCGAGGAGCTTGCCGAAATCGGCAAGATGAAGAAAGCGGGAATAGTAGCGATTAGCGACGACGGTCAGCCCGTATGGGATGCCAGATTAATGAGGCTTGCAATGGAATACGCCGAGGACTTCGGACTCACCGTATTTTCTCACTGCGAAGATAAAAAGTTATCTGACGGCGGCGTGGTTAATGAGGGTTATAACTCAAGTCTATGCGGCTTGAAAGGTATACCAAGAGCCGCAGAAGAAGTGATGGTAGCCCGCGAAATTATACTTGCGGAGACTCTTAACAAGAAGGTGCATATATGCCACATCTCGACTAAGGGCAGCGTTGCGCTAATCCGCGAAGCTAAGAAAAGGGGCGTGAAAGTGACTGCGGAGACTTGTCCGCATTACTTCAGCGCAACCGATGACTTAATCTGCAATTTTGACGCGGCAACTAAAGTCAATCCGCCGTTAAGAGAGGATGACGACGTTAAAGCTATAATCGCAGGCTTGAAAGACGGCACTATCGATGCGATTGCTACCGACCACGCGCCTCACCACAACGACGAAAAAAATATTGAATACAATGTTGCGGCGTTCGGCATAAGCGGACTTGAGACGGCGTTTGCACTTGCTTATACTGTGCTTGTAAAAGAAAACGGGTTGAGTCTTAATCAGCTGGTTAAGTTAATGAGCCGCAATCCGTCGGCAATACTGGGCGTTGAGGGCGGAGAAATACGCGTTGGCGCAAAAGCCGATATTACGGTATGCGATCTTAATTCCCAATGGGTAATTGACAGCTCAAAGTTCTTTTCAAAAGGCAAAAATACGCCCTTTAACGGACGCGCAGTGTGCGGAAATGCGGTGCTGACAATAGTGGACGGCAAGGTAGTATACAAGGAGGGCAACATCTGTGGTTGACCAGCTTATACAAAAGATTATAAAAATGCAGAATCCATCGGTAGTAGGACTTGATCCCGCGCTATCTTATCTGCCAATGACCGCTCAGACGGCGGACAGCTTTGAGGCGGCAGGCAATGCGATACTCGAATTCAACAAGGCTATAATTGACGGTATCTATGATATTGTACCTGCGGTCAAAGTGCAGATTGCGTATTACGAGATGTACGGTGTTGCGGGTATGCAAGCCTTTTACGATACGTTGATATACGCCAAGGACAAGGGACTGATTGTAATGTCCGACGCAAAGCGAAACGATATAGGTTCTACTGCAAGCTGCTACAGCGTAGCGTATTTAGGCGAAACAACGCTGGGCGGCAGAACCGATAAGGCGTTCCCTTCTGATTATCTCACCGTCAATCCTTATCTCGGAATTGACGGTATCGAGCCTTTTTTGAAAAATGTGGAAAAGAATAATAAAGGCATATTCGTGCTTGTCAAGACATCGAATCCCTCAAGCGGAGAGCTTCAGGACTTGAGATTGGAAAGCGGCGAAACAATATATCAAAAGGTAGGGAGCCTTGTATCTGGTTGGGGCAAGTCAAGCATCGGCAAATACGGCTACAGCAGTGTAGGCGCGGTAGTTGGCGCAACGCACAAACAGCAAGCGCAAAAGCTGCGCGGCGAGATGCTGCATACGATGTTCCTTGTGCCGGGCTACGGCGCTCAGGGCGGCAAGGCGGAGGACTTAACCGTGTGTTTTGACGCTTTGGGATTAGGCGCGATAGTCAATTCGTCGCGCGGCATAATATGCGCGTATAAGGAAAAACAATTTGAAGGCTTATCCGTAAAGGCTGCGGCAAGGCAGGCGGCGCTGCAGATGAAAGACGATATATTAAGTGCTGTGCTGAAGGATAAGGGAATTGACAGAATCGGAGGTTAATCAGGTATAACTGCGTACTGAAGCATTGATTCATAAATAATGCTGATTACATATTACATACAATAATTTCAAAAACAAAGTTGCAAAAATAATTAAATATCCATACAAAAACGGAGGAAAGCGATGCGAGAGCTTGAACTGACTATAACACAAAATATTAAAATAGCGGAAAATATATACCGTATGGATTTTAGTTTGACGGAAGGTGTCGGCGCAATTCAATGCGGGCAATTTCTCAATCTCTCACTTAACCGTCCCGATCTGTTACTAAAGCGACCTTTCGGCATCTGCTCTTACGACAAAGACGGCAGGAGTATAACTATATGCTATCAACTGGCGGGAAAAGGCACTCAAGAAATGAGTACAATGCAAGCCGGAGATAAGTTAATGGCAACGCTTCCTTTGGGTAACGGCTTTAAGCTTTGCGATAGCTACAAAAAGGTGGCATTAATCGGCGGCGGCGTAGGAATATTTCCGCTTTTGTCAGTGCCGCTTAATTATCCCGATAAAGAATATTATTCGTTTTTAGGATATAGATCGAAATCTTTTGTATGTATGAAGAAGGAATTCGAGGCTTTTTGCTGTAGCCGTATCGCAACAGACGACGGCTCGCTCGGGCAAAAAGGTAATGCGGTTGAGCTGTTTTTAAGTAATTATGACAGCATAAAGCCCGATGTGATTTTGGCTTGCGGACCGACCGTAATGCTCAAAGCGCTAAAGAAAGGTTTGAAAGAAAATAATATTAATACACCCGCGTTCGTTTCACTTGAGGAGAGAATGGGTTGCGGCGTTGGCGCGTGTCTTGTATGCGTCTGTCAGCTGGAAAAAAGAGAGGGCGTAGCTGCCAACGCAAGAGTATGCAAGGACGGACCGGTATTCAATATTTTGGAGGTTGAGTTATGATTAAGCCTTCACTTAAAGTAAATATTTGTGGAATTGAATTCAATAATCCTGTTATTGCGGCGTCGGGGACTTTCGGGTTTGGCAGAGAGTACAGCGAATTCTATCCGCTAAGCTTGCTTGGGGGTATCAGCACAAAAGGAACAACGCTAAAGTATAGAGCGGGCAATCTTACGCCCCGTATTGCGGAGACAGCGTCCGGAATGCTCAACGCAGTCGGACTGCAAAATCCGGGAGTTGACGCCTTTATTGAAAAGGAACTGCCCTTCCTTAGAGCGTCGGGAACACGGATTATTGCAAATATTGCAGGCAATACCCCAGAGGATTATATGGCTATTGCCGAAAGACTTAACGGCAAAGTGGATATGATAGAGATGAATATATCCTGTCCCAATGTGAAAGTGGGCGGAATCGCGTTCGGAATATTGCCCGAATCGGTTAATTCAATAACCAGAGCGGTCAAAGCTTATTGCACGCTTACTCCGCTTATCGTGAAGCTGTCTCCTAACGTCGCGTCAATATCCGAGAATGCAAAAGCGGCGGCAGAGGGCGGCGCGGATTGTATATCGCTCGTCAATACCTTTACGGGAATGGCTATTGATATTAAGAAACGCAGACCGCTGCTTAGTAACATTACGGGAGGCTTGTCCGGTCCGTGTATTAAGCCTATCGCATTGCGTATGGTGTACGAGGCATGCAAGGCAGTTAAGATACCAGTTATCGGCATGGGCGGCATTATGACTGCGTCGGACGCCGTTGAATTTTTGCTGGTTGGCGCGCAAGCGGTGCAGGTAGGTACAGCGAATATTTCCAATCCGCTTGCCATACCGCAGATAATAGAGGGACTGGAAAGATATCTTGCGGAGAATAAAATTAACGATATTAATGAGCTGATAGGCGGCTTGCTTACAGACTAACAAGGAGTAATTATGTTGACGAATGAAGGTATGATCAGAATTTTTGAAGAGACCGAAGGTATAAAGAAAGGGCATTTTCAATTAGCTTCCGGCAGGCACGCGGATACTTATATGCAATGCGCAAAATTGTTTATGTATCCCGACAAAAGCAGATTGCTGTGCAAAGAGCTTGCCGAACGCTTAACTAACAAGGAGCAAATAGAGTTCGTCGCGTCCCCTGCAATAGGCGGAATAATAATGGGCTATGAGATGGCGGCGCAGCTCAAAGTGCCTAATATTTTTTTGGAGCGCATCGACGGTAAGCTGACTATGCGCAGAGGCTTTTCCTTTGCTGCTGGCACAAAATTCCTCGTTGTTGAAGACGTGGTGACAACGGGCGGCTCGGTGTTCGAGACCATAGAAGAGATAGAGAGATTCGGCGGGGTAGTAGTAGCTGTAGCGTGTATCGTCGACAGAAGTAACGGCAAAGTTGATTTTATGAGACCGCTTACCGCGCTATTATCGCTTGATATTATTTCGTATGATAAGACAGATTGTCCATTGTGTAAAGAAGGTATAGAGCTTACAAAACCCGGTACAAAAGCATTAGGCAAATAATATAGATTTTTAGGACAGTTATGCTAAACAACGCCGAATAATTTGATTTAAAAAAATGTAAAATTCTTGTAATATTACATTTTTTTTGTGCTATAATTTATTTAACGGAGGTGGAAAAAATGTCAGAATACAATCCTTATAATAACTTTATTGCCGTACTGGATAAGGCGGCAGCAGCAGCAGGAATGAAAGAACAAGATTACATAGTATTGAAGTATCCCGAAAGGGAATTGAAAGTTGCTTGTCCCATCCGCCTTGATAGCGGAGATATCAAGGTCTTTGAGGGATTTAGAGTGCAACACAGTACTTTGAGAGGACCGGGCAAAGGCGGTGTAAGATTCCATCCGTCGGTGAACTACGACGAGGTGAGAGCACTGGCGGCTTGGATGACCTTCAAATGCGCAGTTGTAGATATACCGTACGGCGGCGCGAAGGGCGGCGTAGTGGTAGACCCCAGTACCTTATCGAGGAATGAGCTGGAGAGACTTACCCGAAGATATACTGCAATGATACTTCCTCTTATCGGTCCCGAGAAGGATATACCGGCGCCGGACGTTAACACAAACGCGCAGATAATGGACTGGATGATGGATACGTACAGTATGCAGAAGGGTTATGCAATCCACGGAGTAGTTACGGGCAAGGATCTAGCAGTAGGCGGATCACTCGGCAGAAGAGAGGCGACCGGACGAGGTATTTTCTTCGTAACTGTCGAGATGCTCAGCAGATTAGGCAAGAGTATTAAGGATATGAGCTTCGCTGTGCAAGGTATGGGTAATGTTGGCGGCATAGCGGCTACGCTTATTAGCGAGGCAGGCGGCAAAGTAGTTGCAGTCAGCGATGTAAGCGGTGGTATCTATAACAAGAACGGTCTTGATATCGGCGAAATCGTTACATATCAGGATAAGGGCAGGAATTTGCTCAAGGATTACAAGGGAGATGTCGAGCATTTAACCAACGAAGGACTTATTGAATGCGATTGCGATATCTTGATACCCGCAGCGTTAGAAAATCAGATTACAGTAAACAATGCAGGTAATATTAAAGCGTCTATAATAGTTGAAGGCGCTAACGGACCTACCTCAATTGACGCAGATGCGATATTGAAGGACAAAGGCATAATAGTTGTTCCCGATATTTTGGCTAACGCTGGCGGCGTTGTGGTATCTTATTGCGAATGGGTACAGAATCTTCAATCCCTGTTATGGAAAGAGGAAGATGTCAACGCAGTTCTTAAGCGTATAATGATGCGCGCTTTCAGTCAAGTATATGATACAGCGCAAGAATGCAAGGTCACTTTCCGTCTAGCGGCTTATATAGTTGCCCTCAGACAATTAGTTACCACATTCAGCTTGCGCGGAATATTCCCATGATGAGCGACAAGCGGTAATATCTTAATTTTTATAATGACTCAGTGCGTCGCGATTGCGACGCATTGTTTATTTACCAAATAATAAAAAATCCCGAAAGCTATTTGCTCTCGGGACTGGATTGTGTCAATTATTATTTTTGTTCGCTGGGGCGGCACTCGCATAGTGTCGCCTTTTCGGCGTGTATAGAGAATCTGTTCTCAGCAACGTAGGGGAGGAAAAAATAATCTCCCTTTTTTATTTTGCGGGTATATTTTATCCCTCGGATTTCCGCTTCGCCCTCCAGTACTATCCATACAGAAGGCGCGTAATCCATAACGAAACTGCCGCCCTTCAAAATATGCCTATATTCGGAAAAGCAGGGAGTATCCTCATAGGATATAAGTATCTCTTTGCGATACGCAGGACTATCGATTGCGATTTTAGGGATTATTCTTGCGGCGTCGATTGCAGTTTGTCCGCACATGTCGTAATTAAAACAGTCTAATGCGTCGTTTTTTGAGAGTCCTATATATTTTTCGTTATCGCTGATATGGTACGTGCCGCACCAGTTCTCGGGCTGTATTGTAAAATCAGTAGGCTCCTGCACCTCAAGTATTGTGCAACCGGCGCCGATAGCGTGTACAAGTCCGGCTTTGATAAGATACACGTCGCCGACTTTTGCGTCGACATAGGATACGGTTGAGGTCATAATATCCTTTTCCTTTTCGCTGCGCTCAACAAGCTCGGAAAACTCGTCTTTTGAGATTTTATTTTTGAAACCAAAATATATGCGTGCATTTTCACGTGTTGCGACTACAAGCCAAGCCTCGGTTTTGCCGTAATCGGAGTTAAAATATTTGCGCGAAAAGTTCTTCGTGGGGTGTACCTGAATGGGTAATCTTATTGCGCTGTCAAGCAACTTTACTAAGCAGTCATAGCGGCGGCTGCCAAGCACTAAGTCGCTATTATCACGGATAAGGTCATCAAAAAATATACTTGAGCCTTCAATGACGGACACGCCGTCTCTTTCTCCAAAATAGCGCGGGTTGATAGCCTTTACATTACTCGCAATCCATTCTTCGGGAAAATAATTGTCCTCGCCCTTGTCTCCTGCAAAAAACGCGCCGAAGCTTTTTCCGCCGAGATAAATTCTATATACTCTGTTGCGCTCAAAAAATATTGGCTGACAAGCCGGCAAATTAATTTTTTCCATAACACCCACCGTTTTTTATAATAGTATAGAATTAAGACAGAAAATTGTCAATATGATAAAAAAAGTTATTGCGACAATATTAATATTTTGCCAAATAATAATTACAATATAGAATTAATTTATGTTGAAATTTAGCTGATACTGTATTATAATTATATATACGATGCGGTTTTTCACGAGCTCGTAATGTTTCTACGGAGGTTCTATGCAGCTTTTATCAGCGATACCGAATATTTTAATTACATACAAATGGCTATGGATTATTATTGCGATTGTTATATTGCAACTTTTTGGTATATTGATAGCGATTAACGTTATTATAAAGAATAAAAAACGAATTGCCGAAGACGCGCTAAACACCGAGATTGATGAAGACGGCGCGCCAGTCGCAGAAGCGCAGAAAATAGTTGTTACCGAAGAAGAGCAAGAAAGCATAACCGCCGAGGAAGAGCAACTGCCGACAGAAGAATCCGTTGAGGAAAGCGCTATTATCGAAGAACAGCCCGAAGAGGAAGTAGTAGTAGAACCACAGCCTGAAGAAGAACAAGCAGCAGAAGAACAGCTAGAAGAGGAACAAGCAGCAGAAGAATTGCCCGAAGAGGAAGCAGTAGCGGAGCCACAACCCGAAGAAGAA
>SACC01000288.1 GCA_009928745.1 Clostridia bacterium | reverse complement strand
GCCGTATGACGAGCAAATTATCGGTGACATGAATGCCAAAGCGGATGATTTATTCGACAAGCTGAAAAACGGCGAGACATCATTTATCGATTATTCAAAGCACGACAGTTACGCAAAGTATGATGAAGGACTTTGTTATACAGACGGAGTCCTTGAAAGCGATTTTGAATCGGCGGCGGACGGGCTGCAGAAGTCCGGCGACATATGCAAAGTAGTTTCGGACGACGGAGTGTATATAATAAGGCTTCTTGAAGCGGGTGACAGCGACTTTGAAGTATATTACGATGATATCTACACAAAGCTCGCAAAGGACGCTTTTTATAAGTATATTGAAAGTTATTATACCGAAGTTAAAATAAACAACGCAAAACTCGAGGAATATAATTTTGTTGAATTTGAAGAGCTCGTTATTTCTTAACCGGTAAAGAGGATTATGCGGCGGCTGCGTTTCTTACCGAAATATTATCTGGAGGACTATATGAAATATTCTAAAAAAGTAATCTGTCTGCTTCTCGCATTTGTTATCATACTGCCGCTTACCGCGTGTTCTGAATCCGGGCAGGGTAAAGCCGTCATGACTTTTCGCGGTCAGGAACTCAGCACTAACATGCTGTCTTATATGCTGACTTCTCATGAAGCATATTATCTTGCATACAACAATATTTATTTACCTTATGTGTATCAAAACAGCGCCGATTATCAGAGTATAGGAAGCTTTGAAACTTTTAATTATTATGCGCAGTATTACGCCGCGCTTCGCGAAGTTCTTGAAAAGTCTTTCATTGATAGCTTCAGTACACAGATAACCGACGTTGACGGTAAAGTCACCACTCTCGGAGCAGTATATTTCGACGCATTAATGACATATATGAAGAGATCTTTTGTTATCAATACGCTATGCAATGAATACGGGTTGGAACTGACTGACACTGCGGTACTCGGCGACATATCAAGCGAAATACAGGGTTATATCGATTCCGCCGGCAACGCTGACTTCCTTGATATATATCTTTATGAAAAACACGGCGCGTCACTTGATATCGCGCGTGAATATGCTGAAAAATACAGTCTGACATATATGCTTACCAGTGAATTGGGCGGTGCCTGGGACAGTGAATATAAATATCTTAACTACCTTCTTTATGATTACCTTTACGGCGAAAACGGCATGCGCAGGATTTCCGACGAGGATGTAAAAAGCAAGTTTTTTACAGATTACTGCATGTTTGATTACGTTAATTACAGTGTTTATAGAACCGATGGCACAAATACAGTTCTAAGGCTTGACGAATTCATAGAAGACGATATAAAAGAATTGTTTGAAGCTAATTATAATAAGGTTTCCTATATATTACTCAGCCTTGAGGATACTGAAGGCGGGGATGTTACTGATACTGCGGTGTCAACTGCAAACGAAATATACAGCAAACTGGTTTCCGGTGAACTGGAATGGGGTACGGTAACAGGATCATATACCGGAACCACAGCCGGGACTTATTGCTTCGCTCAGGGAGACAGCAAAATCGACGATACGGTGGAGAGCGCGGCAGAAATTCTCAACGAAGGCGATTATATTGTCGTTACAGGTATCGACAGCGTCTATATACTGCGCGGCGAAACGCTTGCGGACACCGATCTTCCGGGCGTTAAGAGTGAAATTACCACCATTCTTTCAAAACGCTATTTTAACGATAACTACAATAAAATTAATTATATATTCCTGTCATATAACGACGGAAACGGAGTAGCATATTCCGATGAAAAGAAAACGGTAATCCGCACCCTTGGGGAAGAAATATATGGCAAGCTGCAGTCCGGGGAATGTACCCTTGACAAAGACGATGATTCATCCGGTACCACCTATGTGGAGGATGCCTATAAGAACGCCGCATATACCGTCAGCGTTAACAATGTCTGTTATGCGCAAGGTGAACTTGACGACAACCTTGAAAGTAAAGTGCTTACCTTGAATATCGGAGCAATAACAACATTCGAAGATGATTACGGATATTATATCCTCAACCGTATAGCTAAGGAAGACAGCGATTTTGCCGATTCCGCCGTGCAGCTTACCATGACAATGAAATATATGCGTGCTATTGCGGATGATTTTGAAGCAAAGTACAAAAACGGCGAAATTGAATTTGAAGATGCAGAAGACCACGACGACTATGTAAAATACAATGATTCCAACTATATGAATTATGAATTATACAAAGATCAACTGAAGGAATATTATAGTATAGAGAAATTGGGCGATACAAATATATCCGCCGATGATACCTCAATCTATATCGTTCATGTAAGGGAAATCAGAGAAGATGATTACACAACCTTCGCAGATAAAATATCCGATGAGATGAATTATACCGATTTTTACAACTATATCGAGGGTTTATTTGATGATATTGTTGTGAACGAGGACGAACTTGCTCTCTAC
>SACC01000287.1 GCA_009928745.1 Clostridia bacterium | reverse complement strand
ATATTGAATAATCTCATTACCAATGAAATGGATGAACCTTGAATGTTCTTTGCAGTATCAATAAATTTTAATTTCTGGTTTGAATCATCTACGCAAATTAAAAATGTTGGAGTCTTTTGTGTGGGACTGAAAGGGCTAATAGCAAGCGTATTTAATACAATCTGCTTTTTTGGATAAAATCGACTCACGTAGTGTTCAAAAATTTCAAAATCAGATGAATTTGTTCTGATATAATCGCTGGAAATATGTGCATTTTTCTTTCTCATTTTCTCTTTTGTTTTGTTTGTTAATAAATTAAAGCTGTGAAAACTGACTATTTGAAATTCTTTTCAAGGAGCTCAATTATTTGCGATTTCTTATAGTAGTTTAGTCCATTTAATTTAGAGCTTTTTAAAATGCCTGACGAAGTATAATTGGCTAAACAACGCTTTGATATACCATACTGCGCCGTGCGTGTACTGTCCGCCGTTCTCGCGCATTCCTTGCGGATACATAGATATATAGCCGTGATAGTGCATCGGGTCAAACGGCGGATCAAGCAGCTTAATTAAGCCGTTGGAATAATCCACAAGCTGTCTTGCGGTAGTCAGCGCAACATCACAAAGATTTTTTTCTACCGCGCCCGAGATTTCCGCGAATGCCTGCGGCAACAGCGACAAGCTGCATACGGCGCTATCAGACACTCCCAATAAATCTTCGTTATCGGTATAATACGCTATGAATCTGTCTCCGTAAAAAGCGTTGTTAATGCCTTCTGATAATCTTTCTTGAGCCTTGATAAGTTTTAGCCTGTCGCTGCCGCTAAAGTAGTCCATTGATTCTTTTATCACCATATAGGCAAACATACTTAGCCACACGCTTTCGCCGCGTCCGCCGTGTCCGACTTTGTCGAGTCCGTCATTCCAGTCACCTCCTCCGGCTAACAGCAGATTGTGCCTGCCGAAGTTCAACGCGCTGAATATTGCCAGTCTGATATGCTCGCTCAGCGCTTCTGCGCCCCGCTTTACCTGCGGCAACTCATATCGGCTGGCTTCGCCTTTTTCAAGAGGCTTAGAGTTAAGATAAGTGACCTTTTCGGACAATATACCCCTGTCGCCCGTAGCGCGGATATACTCGTTGGTAAGATAAGCTAAGAATAACCTGTCGTCCGTAATCCTTGTTCGCACTCCGAGTCTTGGCGGATGCCACCAGTGCTGCACATCTCCTTCCGCATATTGATGCGCGGCGCAGTACAAAATATGCTCCTTGACTCTTTCAGGATTATTGTACATCAAACACAGCATATCCTGAAGCTGATCGCGGAATCCATACGCGCCTCCGCACTGGTAAAGTCCGGCGCGCGCGTTAATGCGACAACTCATTACCTGATATAGAAGCTGCTCGTTAAAAAGCATATCAAGCGCCCAGTTTACCGTATCAATTTTTATATTTGATAGCTGTTCAAAATATTTTAGGCTCTGGATTTTTTCAGCAGCTACGCCTTCTTTTGTGATGAGCTGCGCCGTATCGCCTCCGAATATAAAATGCACTGTTTTGTGTTCTTTGGGATTGAGTATCACATATTGAACCGCCCCGAAATAATCCGCATAATCCAAGCTGTTAAAAGGATTATCGCTAATCAAATCGTTGAACTCACGATATGAAGAAAAGAATTCGCCGTTGCCAAAGTAATAAATATTGCACCTGTTTTTGTTAAAAACATTAACTACCTGCATTTTGCCTTTTGACTTCTTGTTGACAAGCAACTGCATCTCTTTTTTCCAGCCTAAAACTAGGTCAAGTCCGAGTGATATTTTGAACTTCTTTTCTTTGTCGGAATTATTTGTAAGCGTTACTTCATATACCTTGCAAGCGCCTTTGTATACCATATAACATTCGGTTTTTACATCAATATTATCAAAGTTTGCCAAATACTCTGTTAAACCTTTATGGTGACAACATCTCGCGCCGTTGGTGCCGCAATTGACTCTTGCGCTCCCTTTTGCGGTGGTTAATATTAACCTTTCTGACGGTATGTCGGTAATAACTTCGCGCCAATTGGTTATCTTGTTTTCGCGTGAGTTTTTGCCGAAAGTAAAGCCGCCGCCGTTCTCTGTAATTACCGTGCCGCCGTTCTCGTGACCGATAACATTCGAATACGGCAAAGCGGTAACGCCGTTAGCAGGTAGCACAAAATATGCGTTAGACTCAGAAAAACCGCCTTCACCTGTAAGCAGCAAGGGAATGCCGGAGAGCGGCACATAATTGCTTTTTTTCAATTCTAATTCAAAGAACTCCATATCGCTGAATGCGCCTGCCTCGCAATACGCGCAATTTTCAATATTGACTTTATCATTCTCGTTGACAAACACCCTTGCCGACGCCTTGTAACGCTGAATTTGCTCCTTTATATAATGCTCCACCTCTTGCGCCGTTTCGTGGGGGAGCTCAACAATTACACTGTGCGATAT
>SACC01000286.1 GCA_009928745.1 Clostridia bacterium | reverse complement strand
AAGATACTGTTAAAAGTCAATAGACAAACGCTCGTCTTATCACTTCTTTTGGTAGCGTTTATCTATATATTGCTTTAGCCTGTCCGTGAAGTCAATACGCGTCTTTCCAAAGTAGCAAGTGTAGTACGGGTCGCCGCTTGAATATTTCAGCCCTGTAAAAATGCTATCATATTCCCGCCCGTCGTAAATTATCTTTACGCCGTCACCGTACTTGAACACCAAAGGATCGACAAGCCGTTGTTCTTTGCTAAGTTTGTATTGAATGCAATGGTTGTAAATATTGCCCTGAAGCTCGGATTGCGCCACATCTAACGGCGTATAACCTTTGTCCGCGTCAAAAGAAATGTATTTTGTTTGTACGGGCAACAGCCGATTTGCGCTTGCCGCACTTGCCGTTACGGTGTTGTCTGCAAGCAAATAATATGTGCCTAATATTGCGCCCATATCTTTGTTATACACTACCGCTTTGTTGTAATTAGGCAATTCATTCTTGTCAAATGTCGGGGTGCTTAGCTTGATGTTGTCCTTAATAATGTAGCCTGTCATGGTGTTTTTTACTATCTTGCAGACAAGCTTATTAGTCGCAAAGTCTATGTCAAAATCTAAGTATACGTTATGGTTATCAAACGCCCATTGTATGAAATCGGAAAGGTTCAACGTGTCGCCGTCATCCGTCCAAACCGCGCCCGAAGCCGTGCCGTGCCTTTCTATTATTAGCGGCAGTTTTTTCTTTGTATCGTTCGTTGAAATGAACGCTAACGTCAGCACTGTTTCCATTGCCGCCGTCAGCTCAAACTTGTAGCCGATTGTTCCCGTATACTTAAACGGATTGAGTACAGTATCTGCAAACAGTTCTTTGGGATGCTTAAAGCTTATTTGCCGTTTCGTGTTGTCTACGGCAGTTATTGCTCCGATAAAGGTTTTTACCATGCCGTTCTGCCCGATTACGATATCGCCTTTTTTTGCTGCTGTTTTGTCTACAAGTGTAAGCGTTGATGCGTTGTTGCTCAAATAATCTGCGTCAATCGAATAATTCCGCACCACTCCGCCGTCCACAAAATCAAGTGTTTGTCTGTCATATACTCTGTATTGTTCCATTTTTTAGATCAGCTCCTTTTGCAGTGAATAGGTCAGTGTTACCCGCCCAAACTGCGAGTTTTTCGCCGTAAATAGAAACATCGACTGCCCCGACGGTATCGTTATAAAGTTACTGTACGAATAGTCCTTTTCGCCCAAATAATAAACGTCCTCGCGGTGAAGTCCGCCTCCCGTCTGCTCCGTGTAAAGGCTTGCCTCTTGGTTTGCGGGGTCGCTGTTTACGATTAAGAACCCGCCCGTCCTTATGTATACGCTATATCTCGCCTGCTCTATAACCTCGCCGTTTTTTAATAACCGAAACAATGGCGTGTCCGTTTCTGCCTCCACCTTGACGGTGCAATGCGTAGGCAAGTTGCCCGTATTGTCTATGACCACCGCCACATTGTTTTGCCCGCCGTAGTAATACGGATATATGTACGGATATATAAGCGCCTCGCCTAATGGCTCTAATTCTAAGGTTATCACTTGGTCTTTTTTCCATCTTGAAAGTGCGGCAAACTTTACATCGCAAATAAGCACTCCCGTTTTTAGGTCAATTTCGGTTTTTTTAAGTTCTTTTATAAGAACAAGCCGATACCACTCGTTGGTGCTGTCGTAGTCCGGCTTTTCCTCTGCTGTTGAGTAATATAACCTCAATGGCTCGGTAGTTTCGACATAGCCTAAGAATGCGGCAAATGCCGTAAACTGCGTATAATCCTTGAAGTAAAGCTTGCCGCTTATCTCGGTATTTTCAAGCGTGACGCTCTCAATAAAAAATGCCCGTTCTACCTCGAAGCTGTCAATCTTAACCTTTACGCCTAAGCCCTGAGGGTCTGCCATAAAGTTTGCGTTTGTTCCGAAGGTGTCTGCCGATAAGTCCCAAATCACCGCACCTTTTTTTAGCCAAAACCGCCTCATTATATTTTCCCTCCAAGCGATGCGTTTATCCTATCCGCCAAATCGTCCGCCACCATTTCCGCCGCCTCTTGACTAATCGACGTGTCGCCGTGAGCGTTTATGTTTACGTCGTAATTGACCGTTTGCGTACTGCTGTTTTGACTTGTCATGCTTACCGTTCCGCCCATATCCGACGCCATAGAATTATATTGCTTTTGCATGCCTCCGAACGCTTTTTGCTGTTTGTTTAACTCGCCCGTAACGTCCTTTGACTTGCCCGCAAGCATTGCGAATAACAAAACAACCACAAGTATCGCCGCAGCTACCGCAAGCAATATCGGTTGTAACGGGATGCTTGCTGCACTTACAGCACCTACACCGCCCGCTGCGCCGTAGCTTGCTATCGTTATTGCTTTTACTACTCCGACTATCGCTGTAATCACCGATATGATTTTAGGCAGTATTATAATAAGCATTA
>SACC01000285.1 GCA_009928745.1 Clostridia bacterium | reverse complement strand
GTATCTTATATTTAATGTCTCTTCAAACTGGCTCTTCTTTCCGCTAGAAGAATAACTCTTGATTGTTCCGTCATAGGTGTATAAGACGTTAGGAGCCGATATGCCCACAATGCTTACTTGGGCTATTATCATAGTATTGGTCAGCTGAGCTTGATTATAATCGTGCACTGCATCGCCCGATGCGGTTATCGTTGCCGTTATTTCGTAACTTCCTGCATTTTTGGCGGTGCTGTTTGTAAAGCTTCCGCTGGAATAAATGTCTTCGGAGGAAGGCATATAATAATTGTAAGTATAAGTAATAGTTGCCGTATCCGAAGTGTTTTCTCCGCCGATGGTTAGTGTAATGCTGCTAATTATAGTTGTATTAATTATACTCGACGACCTAGATACACCTATGGAATAATAGCTGTTTGTATAGTCGTAGTGTCTTTGGTTGGTGTGGTCTTCATCTTCTATAAGAGCAGGCAGATTAAGATATACGCTCTCTATGTCTACGGGCGTAATTTCCAAAATAGCGCTTTCTGATAACGGCAAAGTATAATCTTCATAATTCTTGTGCTTAATGGTGGCTACAACGGCATATTCTCCTACGTGAAGAGCGCTTATTACCTCAACAGGACTTCCGCCGGGAGAGGTGTATAAATAGCTGTAAGTAATTTCCGCTGTGTCATTACCTGACGTATAACCTAAAGAATCTTTAGGATATACCGCAATATTATTAAGCCTAGCTAAGCCAAGCAGCATTGCATTAGAGGTATTGACGTTCAGATAATAATTTTTTCCGTCATAGGATTTTTCGCCGCCGACAAGATAAAAACCGCCGTTATTAACAATATTGTACATATCGGCTTTGTTAATGGTCAGTTCGCCCACAATTTCTTGAGGCAAGTAGTTGTTGGACACTTCTCCGTCAACTGTTGCCACGATAGTAGCTACAATGCGATATTCCCCTGCATCGATAGCCGAGTTGCCTACTGCGCCGTTTATTGTGTAGCTAATAGAAATAATAGCGTTATCCAAAGCATTATATTGGGTAGCGGCGCCGTCGCTTGCGCTGACGGACATACTATGAGCGTTTAAGTTGTAATCGACAACTTTTTGTTCCTCGCTCATTGTGATTAGCTCGCCTAAATTGTTCCTTATATCAGCGGGAGAAATGCTTAGTTCTCTTGTAATAATTAGCGTATTGTAGTTATTATTGTCTGCTCCGACCGTTGCCGTAATGCTGTATTCGCCTAACTCTTTTGCGCCGTTGTTTATGCCGCTAATTATTACTCCGTTTTCTGTGGCAATTTGATACACAATATTAACCGTATCGCCCGATATTTGTGTGTTTACCGTGGTAGCTTCATAGCTTGCCGCCTCGTTAATGTACAAATAGCGTATTTCGGCATTATATTGCGCAGAAATTGCGCTCATGGAAAGGTTGGTTATGCTTACCGGATTAATAGTTAGCGTTGCGCTAAGTAAATTGGTATCGGCAAGATTGGGCACGTCATAATCAAAATAGTTGGCGTGTGTTAGCTTTGCGGTAACGGTGTAATAAGAAACCGCGCTATTATAAATATGCACATTGGTGGCGCCGTTACCTGCTGTTTGAATTCCGCCGTAAGGTGTTATCGTGTAGCTTACGGTTAGTAAGTCGCCTAAATCGCTTAGCGCATCCACCGTAATTGCATGGGTAAATCCGTCATAGGATGCATATTCGTTACTGATAAACTTGTCGGTAATAGTTGCCTTGGTAATTGACCAGTTTCTGCTTGCTCCGCTATCTATATAATAATTGGTGTTATTTATTTCCACTGAAGCAACGTTATTGCTAACGTTAATAGCGGTTGTGCCACTGCTTGTTTCGCCTATTTCATCCCCGTCAACTATGCCCGATTCTGCAACACCGTCAACCTTACCTATAGTATAAGAAAGACTACGCGAAACAGCATTGTAAACCGTGCTGAAGTTATCCCAAGCGCCCAAAGCGTCCGTAGTCCAGTTTATTTTTAATCCTCTTTGCAAAATCGACCAGGAATAGCTGCTGTTAGCAGTAATAACATAGTTGGTATCTGTCGATACGTTGATAGATTTTGAATAGTTTCCGGCTGAGGTATTGGTAAAGCTGTAGGTAGTATAGTAGCAATCGACTCCATCATTGTCGTAAACAGCGGAGTCTACCCCGGTTTCTACAATAGAAAGGGTGTCTCCGTCCACAATATTATCCACAACCAAAGTAACGGTTTGAGCTGCGCCGTTATAAATGCTGCTTGTTCTGCTGTCCGTCCAGGTAAGTGTAAGTATTCTTTGCTGAATAACACCGTTGGTTAAGGTAATAGAAGAGTTTTCGGGATTTAATGCGGTGCCGTCGGCGCCAAACTTATAATTGGCGGCATCGTCTGTACTTCCCAAGCTGTATATAATGGTTTTGTTGCTTCCCACATGCTTATCATCATAAAGACCGCTTATGTTC
>SACC01000284.1 GCA_009928745.1 Clostridia bacterium | reverse complement strand
GTTTTTTCCGCTATCTGCAGCGCCAATGAACTATGCGCGCGGTCGTTCTTAGCAACAACCAGTAAACCGGAGGTGTTTTTATCCAATCTATGTACAATACCCGGACGAATTATGCCGTTAATTGTGCTAAGCCTTTCAGCTCTGTACATCAGCGCGTTTACCAGAGTCCCCGAAGGTGTTCCGGTCGCAGGATGCGTTACCATACCCTGCGCCTTATTAATTATAATCAAATCATCATCCTCATATATAATGTCTAGCGGCAGATTCTCAGGCTCCGCGCTGAGTGTCACAATCGGCGGGATTTCAATATCAATTACATCTCCGAGATTAACACACTCGCCGCATTTTTTTATAATATTCCCGTTTCGCTTTACACAACCCTTTTCAATCAAAGTACGCAAATATGAACGGGTAAGCTCATCAAGCTCTTCCGTTATAAAAATATCCGCCCTTTTGCCGGCGGATTTTTCGTCGGTTATCAGTGTATGTTTAATTGAGCATTGCATATTGACACCGCATAGAATAGTTATTGCTTGTTACCATTAGCTTCATTATCGCTCTGTTCCTCTTTCGACTCATTGACGCTCTCATTTTTCCCGTCTTCTGAAAAATTGAATTCGTTATTATTATATTTTTCATCGAAAATTTTGAGCGCTTGCGTAATATTGTCGTCACTTTTTGCCCTATTATCTATCTCAACAAGTTTCGGCTCTGGCTTTTTCTTATCCTGATAAAAGAATAAAATATATATAATAAGGAATAGCACTCCTAATGTTAGTTGAATATCCGCAACATTGCATATTGCAAAACTTCTATTGAATAAAGTTTCCACAATCGTGTATTCAATAAAGTCGCGCACATGTCCAAAAGCGATACGGTCAATCCAATTACCTGCCCCGCCTGCCAGTATCATAATAAGGCTGAAAGAAAGTAGCGCTCCGCCTTTTTTTTCGATATCACGCTTATAATGGAGAAAGACAATTAGCCCTATAATTGCAAGAAGAGCAATAGATGTAAAGGCAATTAAGAACGCCTGCTTGCCGGAGAATATCCCAAAGCCCGCGCCGTCATTGAGGGAGTATCTAAAAGCTAATACTTTTTCGATTACCACATAATAGCCAAAAGTTTTTTCGTATAGAAAATTCATAATAAAATGCTTAGACAGCAAATCTGCCGCAAGCAAAATAATAAATAGGGATATTTCAAAAATAATTAATTTCTTTTGTCTGCTCATTCTGCCGGCACCGTAATAGAAACGCCCTCGGGGGTTACTAGGAATAAATATTCTTTAATTCTCTTCATGCTTCCGCCCAAGGCGTAAGCCGCGCCCGACATAAAATCCAATATTCGCTGCGCTGAATCCTTGCTTATTCCCTCAAGATTAAAGATAACAGGCTCACGGCGTTTTAGATTATCAATAAGCGCCTGCACATCCTTAAAGGAATTAGGCGAGGATATTACAACATTAGAGTTAATAATGTTCTGCGCTTTTACAGGCTCAGCTGATTGATACTGTATGCCGTCAAGCAAAGAAGGTCTTGAAGTACGGCGCATACTATCTCCGCTGTCCTCAAAACCGTTGTTTTTCCAGTTATCTCTTGCCATACGCACCTCCGTTTCTGTCGCCGAATATCACACTGCCCAACCGCACCATATTAGCGCCGTGCTTTACGGCAATAATATAATCTCCGCTCATACCTGCAGACAGATATTGCATTTTGTCAGGCTTACTTTTTTTGATTGTATCATACATGCCTTTTAATTGCAAATAGTATTTATTTAGCTCATCTTGCTTAACATTCGGCATTACAGCCATTATCCCTTTTACGGACAAACTCGCGAATTTATCCAACTCCTCAATGAACTGCTCTATTGAGTCCGGACTGATTCCGCCTTTTGCGGCTTCTCCTGCAATATTGATTTCAACTAAAATATCCATAACCTTGCCGATTTTATGCGCTTGTTTGTCTATTTCTTCAGCAAGCGATAATCTGTCTACCGAATGAATCAACGATACCTTATCAACAATATATTTGACCTTATTAGACTGTAATTGACCGATAAAATGCCAAGTAATATTAGTATTATCAAAGTGCTTGTCGATAAGCTCCTGTACTCTATTTTCGCCAAAAATATATTTGTCATACTCTGCAAGCTGTAGTAACATTTTTTTAGGCACTGTCTTTGATGCCAAAATAATAACGGGCGCGCAATCATCTACGCGCACGGTATCAGCAATCACCTTTTTCACCTTATCAATATTAACAAGGATATTCTCAAAGTTTTCCATAATCTTATTATAGCATTATTTTTTTTCTATGTAAATAATCGCAACAAAACTATGCGCCTTATTGGTAATAAAAATGGCTGCTAGCGATTGCAACAGCCATTTAATCAAAACTATTATCTAAAATCAATTAATAATATTTATCTAAACATATTAATAATTATATTAATCACTGATTTAATACGCTTATTGAGCC
>SACC01000283.1 GCA_009928745.1 Clostridia bacterium | reverse complement strand
TTGTATGTCAGCCGCTTTTCAAGGTTATTCAAAAGAAGGTTGACCAACTTACCTTAATTATGCGTGAGGGTATTACGGGTATTAGAGAGGTAAGAGCGTTTGGCAAGCAGGAACACGAAAAGAAGAGATTTAATGAAGTCAACGTAAGCGTGACCAAAACGGCAGTAACGCTGCAACGCTATACCGCGGTACTTGTTCCGCTAATTAATATATGTCTTAACTGCTGTTCGGTAGGTATATTCTGGAGAGCGGCTCAGCAAGTGGCTGACGACAGCATAAGTGACGTTGGCAAAATGCTTGAGGTTTCCCAATACATAACACAAATCGCTATGGCATTAGTATTCTTGGCAAGCGCAATAGTTATATTCCCCAGAGCAAGCGCTTCGGCGGAAAGAATTTTGCAGGTTATGGATACAGAAGTTAAGGTAGTAGACAAAGAAAACGCTGTCAATAAGAGCGATAAGAGCGGAACCATCGAGTTTAGGAATGTTTGCTTTAAGTACTGCGACGATGCCGATAAAAATGTTTTGGAAGATATATCCTTTACTTGCCGCAAGGGCAAGGTAACGGCTATTGTCGGAGGGACAGGCAGCGGTAAGAGTACAATCATTCACCTTATACCTAGGTTTTATGATATAACTTCGGGTTCAATATTGGTTGACGGTCAAGAAGTATCGAGTTATCCTCAGTTAGAACTGCGCAGCAAAATAGGCTTTATCCCTCAAAAGAGTATGCTCTTTACCGGTACTATTGCCGATAATCTAAGATACGGCAAAGAGGACGCTACCGAAGAAGAGATGTGGCAAGCATTAAAAATAGCGCAGAGCGATACCTTTGTAACAGAAAAAGAAGGACAGCTAGGCTATTTGGTTGAACAAGGCGGTAAGAACTTCAGCGGTGGACAAAAACAAAGGCTTTCTATAGCAAGAGCTATTGTCCGTAAGCCAGAGATTTATATATTTGACGACAGTTTTTCGGCGTTAGATTTTAAGACCGACAGTAAGCTAAGGAAGGCTTTGCGTGAAGTAACGTCAGATAGCATTGTAATAATCGTTGCCCAAAGAATAGGCACAATTATGGATGCCGACGAAATAATCGTGCTTGACGACGGCAGAATTGTGGGCAAGGGTACGCATAAAGAACTTATCCATAACTGCAAGCTTTATCAAGATATAGCCCTAAGTCAATTAAGCTCAGAGGAGGTGGGATTATGAACGACGAACAAGAAATAGTTCAGGTCGAACAAGAAAAAGTAACCTCTGTGGGCAAAATGGATATGGCGGGAGCCTTTGGCGCTAGCAGTATCAACGTCGCAAAGGTAGTTGGTCCGGAAAACTTCGGCAAAACTATAGTAAGACTATTAAAATATATGCGTCCGGAACTAATTGCGCTGCTTTCCATGGTGTTTATTTCCATAGCGGGAGCGTGGTTCGGCGTATGGGTGCCCGATATTCTTAAAAAAATTACTAACCACCTAGTGGAAAGTATACAGTATTTTAAGGACGTAGACCTTCATTACGTGGGACAAATTTGTCTTACTGCAGGCTCTTTGTACTGTCTTAACGCTCTGTTTACCTTTACCAGCGGTATGATTGCCGCCAGTATGGCTCAGCACGTAGTAAGGCGTATGCGTTATGACATAAAAGACAAGCTCGACAGAGTACCGTTAAAGTATTTTGACGGCACTTGTGTAGGCGAAATTTTGTCAAGACTAACCAACGACGTAGAACTTGTTGCCGTAACATTGCAGGATACCATAAATCAGATTATTATTATGGTTACTACCATATGCGGCGTTATGTTTATGATGTTCAGGTTGGATTGGCTACTTAGCGTTGTCACTATCTGCAGCGTGCCGATTTTACTCCTTGTTTCCAACGCTATAATAAAGAAGAGCCAGGCGGAGTTTTCCCGTCAGCAGCAATTAATAGGTAAACTAAACGGACATATCGAAGAAATGTACGCAGGGCATAGAATTGTACTGCTTTATAACCACGTTGATGAAAGTATTCTTACTTTTGAGCAAACTAATAAGCTACTGCTTAAGGCAACGAGAAAGGCGCAATTTTTGGCTGGCATAATTTTGCCTACTATAAAAATGATAAACAATCTTTGCTATGTAGCTATTTGTGTTTTGGGCGGCTACCGGGCCGGCATAGGAATAATAAGCATCGGAGATATTCAGGCTTGTATCCAATATACCCGTCAATTTGCTCAACCTATAGAGAACGTAAGTAACATTGCAAGTACCATTCAGTCCTCCATAGCGAGCGCCGAGCGTGTATTTAAGATGTTTGAAATTGAAGAAATGGAGCCGGACGGCGAACATACCGACGTCAGCGGGGTACAGGGAGAGGTTGAGTTTAAGCACGTTTCCTTCAGCTATACTGACGACAAGACTCTTATAAAAGACCTTAATTTACACGTTAATGCCGGAGAAAGTATAGCTATAGTCGGTCCGACTGGCGCAGGAAAGACAACCATGGTTAATCTGCT
>SACC01000282.1 GCA_009928745.1 Clostridia bacterium | reverse complement strand
GGGTTAATCGGCAACATTAATAACAAAACCATAATAAAAACGAGTCGAAAGGCTCGTTTTTATTTTTTCTGTTCAAAACAGTTGTAAATTTTGTTTAAGGATGTTATAATAACGAAAAATTATAAAAACGGCGGTATAAGCGTATATATGAAAACTACTCGTTTACGTTCATTATTGAACTTTTTCAAATCAAGACCGTATAGTCTTCTCATACTTGCGTGGCCTGTGGAATGGATATGGTACGGCATACTCAACCAAACCCAGACGGCGGAGACCAGCCATATAATCAGCATGTCCCTCGACGACAGTATACCCTTCTGCGAATACTTTATTATTCCTTATGTTCTGTGGTATTTTTTCATCGGCTTCGCCACTTTTTACACGCTTTGGAAGTCAAAAAAAGATTTTATTCATTTATCATCTATGATATATTTAGGTATGTTCGGCAGCATGATAATATGTACGGTGTATCCGAGCTGGCATAACCTCAGGCCCGATTTAGTCGATATGAACAATAACATCTTCACCTGGATGATAAAGCGCCTTTGGGAAGTCGACAATCCGGCGGTTATCTTTCCGAGTATGCACGTTCTTGTAGCGGTGCTTATCACAATAGCTCTCATCAGGGCAGACTGCATGAAAGGCAGAACCTGGTGGAAGGTGGGATTTGTCATTTACACAATTCTCGTAAGCGCGTCGACGGTATATACCAAGCAACATTCGATTAAGGATGTATTCTTCGCTTTCATATTCGTTGTTCCTTATTATCTTCTCACCTATTATGTTATCTGGCCTAAAAAACGCTGGGCTAAGGATGACAGCAATAAATTGCAAAAAACCATGTAATATAATACGGGCGGAAACATTCCGCCCGTATTTGTATTATTAAAATGAAACCAAAACCGGAACGCTTTTGTACCTTACCTATCTACTCTACAATCTTCACTCTTACTTATACCCTCAAAACACCCGCTCCCCTCCGGGGCGCGTTTATGGAAATCATCTGACTTGGGGCTCCCCTCGGTCACCCCAAGCTAATATGCTCTCACCTTTGGTGAGAGCGTTACGCCCCTCCGGGGCTTACTAAATATTATAGGAACGAATAACGGGAACCGACGACAGGTACCGATGACAGGAATCGGTAACAGGAACCGATTGCTGGAATAAACAACGAGAACGAATAATAAAAAACGGAAAACGGCGGGCGGATAATATCCGCCCCTAAAAATATACCTTATCTCATTTCACATTTAACATTTAACATATCACCGTCATATGGAAAAATCACATCAAAGCCATAACGGTTGTATACAGTAACTTTAAACCTTCAACTTTTAGCTTTTAACCTTCAATTTTCAACTTTTAACATTCAACTTTTAGCTTTTAACTTTCAATTTTCAACTTTCAATTTTCAATTATCAATTTAATCCTTCACAGCGTTAATACAAAGCCTGTATAAAATATCCGATACCTTTTCGAGCTTCTGTACGGATATGAATTCATATTTACCGTGAAAATTCTCACCGCCGGTACAGATATTAGGGCAAAGCAATCCCATAAATGAAAGCCGCGCGCCGTCGGTACCGCCGCGTATCGGTATTATTTTTGGTGTGACACCTTCGTCCTCCATCGCTTTGACAAGGCGTTTGACTATATAATAAGATCCTTCAATAAGTTCTTTCATATTGTAATATGAATCTTTAATCTTACAGTCAACAATATTCTTACCGTATTTTTTATTTATAAAATCGCAGGCGGCGGACATCGCTGCTTTTTTGTTTTCAAATAGAGTTTTATCGTGGTCACGGATTATATACTTTATCCTTGCCGACTCTACGTTGCCTTCGATATTCGTAAGGTGAAAAAAGCCCTCATAATTTTCCGTGTGTTCGGGTCTTTCCCAGGCGGGAAGGAGAGAATTAAGCTCATAAGCTATCTGGACGGCGTTTATCATTTTATTCTTTGCGGTACCGGGATGGATAGAATTGCCCGTAACGGTTATTACCGCCGAAGCGGCATTGAAATTTTCATATTCGATTTCGCCTATCATTCCTCCGTCGACGGTATAGGCGTAATCCGCACCGAAGCCCTCGACGTCAAACAGGTCGGCTCCGCGTCCTATTTCTTCGTCGGGAGTAAAACCTATCAATATATCACCATGTTCCTCTTTGCTCTCTTTCAGACGTATGACCATATCCATAATTTCGGCGACACCTGCCTTATCGTCCGCTCCGAGCAGAGTCGTGCCGTCGGTGACTATAAGATCGTCGCCGATATAATTATTAAGGTTCGGATAATCGGCAACGGTCATTTTAATCCCGAGCTTTTCGTTCAGGATAATATCTCCGCCTTCATAACGGATAACCAGGACATCTCCCTCTTTTATCCGTCCCTCAAGTATCGCCTTATTCGCATCTTCTTCGCAGCTTTTTATTAATTCATTTTGTTTCTTATTCAGCGAGCCAGTATTTTCATTTTCCAATAATAAATCAATTTTTGAAAAAA
>SACC01000281.1 GCA_009928745.1 Clostridia bacterium | reverse complement strand
GCGTTCAGGGTACGAAAGCACAAGATTGTCGTCATAATGCGGGGAAGTTATTGAGGTGATGCGTCCTCCGAGGTCGAGAAACTTAACTTCAAGCAGTTCGCTGCGTATAAGATATTCCTTCATGGTTCAAATCCTTCAAATATTATAATTTTACTCTTATGCTTCAGCTTTTCGGCGGTTATTTTATCTTTTACGGTCCAGAATGCGAAAGGAGTAAAAAAAAGTCTGGGAATGATATACGGATAGGTGAATATATGCCTGTAATAAATAGAAACAAAATCAGGTCTTGAAGCGAAATTCAAGGTCAGGGTTGAGAGGATCAACGAAGCTGTAATTCGTGCAATCCCGCCGGAAAATAGATAATTGCTGATAAGCTGCCCTCTCGGAACATCAGGCATATTCTTTCTGAACCATTTTAGGATAAAAGGATTGAATGACTGGATGATATATTTCCCTTCATGCCCTCTAAGCACATGCGCTGTATTTTCGCATATAAGCAAACTTTTTGTGACAGTTTTGACTTCTATAAGAAGATTAACTTTTCCGCTGACAAGCGACAGCACTTCCTCCAGCGTGGGTATATGCTCGTCCGTGCCCGCAAGCTTAAGCTTCATAAGCTCCGAAAGCGAAAAGTCCTTCACTCTGCCCGGCACACCGCACATATCGTTCAAATAATCGTCATGAAACACCACGGGAATAAAATCCTTGGTTAGCTGTACATCGATTTCTATACCGCAGCCCTTTGATACTGCTTCAAGGAAGGCGGCAAGCGAGTTTTCCGGCCTTTCGGCGTCATGCAGCCCGCGGTGAGCATATAAACCTTCAAAACCGCGCAGGGAATTTCTGCCGAAAAGCTTTGGTGAAACAAGGTATATATAAATTATAAGCAGGGAAACGGTAAAGTAAAAAGTCCACATATTATCAATTCATTTCATATTCCGCCGCAGATACCTCTTGCTTTTAAAAAGCATTCGCCGCATTTTGGCTTTTTGGCTCTGCATATTTCCCGCCCGAAAACAACTGTCCTGTGGCAAAAGCCGGACTGGAGTTCAAGAGGAATAAGCGGGGAGAGCGTTTTTTCCACAATATAGGGATTTTTGGAATTGACCAACCCTAATCGGTTGGAAATTCGTATCATATGCGTGTCCGCAACTATTCCGCCGAGACCGAATATGTCGCCGCGTATAAGATTGGCAACCTTTCTGCCTACGCCGCCCAACTTCAGGAGATCTGACATTTCAAACGGCACGGAGCCGCCGAATTCATCAATAAGAGTTCTGCAGCAGCTGCGAATGGATTTTGCTTTTGTATTGTAAAAACCCGTTGAATATATATATTTTTCGAGTTCTCCCGGTTCCGATTCGGCAATCGATCTTGCGTCGGGGAAACGCCTGAAAAGCTCAGCCGATACGGCGTTTACCTGTCTGTCGGTACATTGAGCGGAAAGGATTGCCATAATAAGCAGCTTGAAAGCGTCGCCGCCGTATTCAAGCGCGCATTCAAGGGGTTGATATTCCTCATAAAATGCCTTAACAACATCTGCCGCTATGTTATTATTCATCAAAAATATAATTTACATCCCCGGAAAGGAGAGCGAGTACACCCTTGTAAATATTTTCCGCCCTGTCTTCATAATTGCCCTTTAAGGTTTCCGCGTAATATTTTTCGGTAAGGAAAACATTTATATCAAGCAGCTTGCGGGTGTTGTCGATTATGGAGCAGTTTAACACAAAACCGCCGTCCTTTTCTGTGACGGATGAAGTAATGCGGTTGCCGGTCTTATAGAAGGCCAGAAGTCTCAGCGCGGAACGTAGCGCTTTTTCACGTACAGAGGTAAACAAACGCATTTCCACGTTTTCCACCGCTGTCTCGCCGTCTTTGGATATGCGGTATGTACTTTTTCCCCCCGGAATTTCCTCAATCTGTCCGCTTTCGACAAGTTCGCCGAAACATATTGAAAAATCGAAATAATTTACGAAACCGTCCTGTATGACGATGTCGTTTATTGTAGAATATTCGAGAGGCTCCCTCATATTTTTTAGAAGGAACAGGATAAATACTTTAATATCCAGCTTTTCAGTCAGTTCCATTATATGGTCTTCCTTTTATAGGTACAATATAGTAGTATTATTTTACAACATATTTATTTAAAAAACAAGTACAATTTTCGTATTGCATTTTACACCTTATTCGTATATAATTATCAAAATACAGAATCTATTAACATCGGCTGTTATTCATTATACAGAAAACCGTTATTCCGCGGTAATGGGTTTTCTTTTGATTTTTTTAAGCGGGGAAACGGGATTTGAAATGGCTCTTAAATTCCAGGGAGGCATAAAGCTTTCCGAATGCAGGAACACAAAAAAACTACCGATAACCTTTATGGACCGTTCGTCTGTAGTTACCTTTGACATGGGTGAAAACCTTATTCCCTGTGTATCCGGCGGTGACATGGTTAAGAAATACGAAAAAATCGCATCTGACAACGAAGGATTCACTATATC
>SACC01000280.1 GCA_009928745.1 Clostridia bacterium | reverse complement strand
TTACTCGCCGTCGCCGCAGGGAGATTCAGCTTTATCGAGACGCTGCTTTGGCCTTATATGATAACCATAAAATCGGTACCCGTGGCGTCGTTTATCGTGCTTGCGCTCATATGGTTCACATCGGACACCTTATCGGCGTTTACCTCTTTTCTGATGGTGCTGCCTATTATTTATACAAATGTCCTCAGCGGGATAAAGAATATTGACACAAAGATGATCGAACTTTCGGACGTTTTCCGCATACCCTGGAAAAGACGGCTTTTATATATATGGTTGCCCCAGATAAAGCCTTTTCTGATATCGGGCTGTGCGGTATCTCTCGGTCTTTCCTGGAAAGCAGGTATCGCCGCCGAAGTAATTGGTATCCCGGAAGGATCGATAGGCGAAAGGCTGTATTACGCCAAGGTCTACCTCAACTCCGCCGATTTGCTGGCATGGACGCTTATTATTGTGATATTAAGCATATTGTTTGAGAAACTGTTTGTTTTGCTGTTAAAGTACGGCTTTGGGAGATTGGAAAAGCTATGAGCGACATTATTATAAATAAAATATATAAAAGCTTCGGCGATAAAAAGGTGCTTGATGACTTTTCCTGTGTTATCCGCGAAGGCCGCTTTACCGCGCTTATGGGGAAATCCGGGTGCGGAAAAACCACGCTGATGAACATAGTTATGGGATTGATACAACCCGATTCCGGGACCGTTTTGAATGTTCCTTCAAAGATATCGGCAGTATTCCAGGAAGACAGGCTCTGTGAGGATTTCGGCGCGATTTCGAACATATACCTCGTAACCGGAAGGAATTATCCGAAAGACGTTA
Organism: Clostridia bacterium; assembly: GCA_009928745.1. Taxonomy (GTDB): domain Bacteria; phylum Bacillota; class Clostridia; order Christensenellales; family CAG-1252; genus SACC01. The sequence continues at coordinate 1,694 of SACC01000280.1, read as the reverse complement.
TCGAAAAATGTCTTTACGATTTAGGGCTTGAAGGAAGCCTTTATCAACCAGTAAACAAGCTTTCCGGTGGTATGCGCCGCCGCGTCGCCATAGCGAGAGCATTACTTAGCGATTACGACCTATTAATACTCGACGAACCTTTCAAGGAACTGGACGTAAAGACAAAGGAAAACGTCATGAGTTATATAAAAAAAGCCGCCGCAGGTAAAACCGCGGTGATAGTCACACATAACAAAGATGAAGCCGAATTTTTCTCCGCCGATATTGCGGAAATGGGTTAAAATTAAGGAATAATTATTTTTTATATCACTCTTCTCGTATTCGTGGTGAGTATTATGGAGTGAAAGACAATAAATAACACAAGATAAACGAATACTAATTTATACTGACTTTTATATTTGCTTATTTGAAGTTCATTTGAATTTATATGTTTTCTAAAATTCTATTTCGCGAAAAAAGCTGTTGCTGTTCGAATTAACGAACCTGCAACAGCTCCTTTTATTTTTGACCTTTTACCATTTAACTATTAGGATCTAAGCCTTATCCTTGACTTTTAATAGCGAATCTTCTTTTCGAAAATACTTTGAAGCAAACATATACCGCCGCTATCATCATCATTATGAAAGCGATAATATTTTGGCTGTCTCCTGTTTCCGGGGTTGTCTGCGAACCGTAACTTACTGCGTAAGTCGAGAAGAATTTTGTATAAATTACAATATTATCTCCGTCGATTTCGTAATACTCGCCGTTTTCGTCCGGCGTGGTACCGAAGGTCGTCAGTACGCCCTCATGAGCTCTGTAAACTACCAGATCATCTCTTCCTATCAATTCTTCCGGCATTGGAATAACGATCTTCATTACGCTGTTGGTTTCGGTTATGTATGTTTCGACTACGTCGCCGTTAGGATAAGTGATTTTTTTCATTATTGAAAGATCAATCAATAGCCCTATTTGCTTATTGCCTATAGTGTCTTTGATTAAATCCGCATCAGGTGTTGTGACTTCAATATTTTCAGCTACAAGCGTAACTTCAATATCGCTCGCATTATCCATTTCTTCCTGAGTAATGCCTTTAGTCCCATCGGTTACAGGTTCTTCGAAAAGATCCTCCATATTGCCCGCATTGATTTTCGGGGTGTTCTCATTCGCGACAACATTGGTCTGAGTGGGAATTTTTTCAATAATGAATTGCTTGGATACGGATGTACCCGAATAATTCAAGCCATCTGCAAGAATTATCTTAACCGTGTACGTTCCGGCTACAGAGGGAGCGAATTGAAGCAGCTGCTCGCCCGAATAATATTCGATCGTCACTTCGCCGTCGCCGACGAGTGTGTAAGTCGGATCACTGACAGGCGTGCCGTTGCTTACTCTGCCTATATCCGATACTTCAGTTATACTCCCCTGAGTTTGACCGACTGTTAAAGTACCGTTAACTGTTGTGATATTATAGTTGGCAGCGTTTGTTGCTTCCGTAAACGTATAAGCTGTAATGCAGTTTTCGCCAATACCGTTATCAGTTTTGCTTCCCTCCACCGTCACGGTGCCGAAGCCTTCTCCGCTCACGAAGCTGCCTGATGTTATACTGTAGCCGCTGTCTGTGAGTGAGGTGCCGTCATAGGTCTTGCTGCCGCTGTTTGCGGTGATTGTGATATCACGTTTGGATATGGAGAGCGTTCCCTTAACTGTGGTTA
>SACC01000017.1 GCA_009928745.1 Clostridia bacterium | reverse complement strand
GTTTTACTTGTATCTATAAGTAATCCCGCTATGCGCGGTTCGGATTCGTTAATGATTAACTTTTCAGCAGTACTTACTTCTTTAGGTAATACCGGACCATTTTTTGGAGATATTGGCGCTGCGGGTAACTTCTCTAACTTCAGCTATTTTTCAAAAATTATATTTGCCTTGAATATGTTAATAGGCAGATTGGAAATATTCCCTATGTTACTGCTGTTTTATCCTAAGACTTGGTTAAAGTCGTAAACATTCCGACCAAACGCGAATGCAATATTTTGCATTCGGTCGGACTTAAGGTGACAATATCAGTCGTTTCACTTTGTGATATTTTCCCCTCTTTTATAAAATTCACCTCTTTTGTGCTCGTTGTTACCAACAAGTAAGGGGAAAAAGGCAGGTACACGCCCTGACTATCCGACCAAACGCGAATGCAGTATTTTGCATTCGGTCGGACTTAAGGTGACAATATCAGTCGTTTCACTTTGTGATATTTTCCCCTCTTTTTTATAAAATTCACCCCTTTTGTGCTCGTTGTTACCAACGAGTAAGGGGAAAAAGGCAGGTACACGCCCTGCCTTTTTCAATATGAAATTGTCTATTATCTGAATTCTCACGAAAAAATAGGATTTCAAATAATTATAAATTAAGGTTTACTATTATTTATTAACTACGTTTATCGGCGCTCCTTCTATATAGCCTTTGATATTCTTTTCCGTCACACCAAGAAGTCTTGCGCGCGCTTCGCCGGTTGCCCAGGCAATATGCGGGGTAATTATGCAATTCTTCGCGCCTAGCAATGGGTTATCCGCCTTGGGCGGCTCGGTGGAAAGCACATCTAATGCCGCGCCTGCAATATGCCCGCGATTCAATGCGTCCGATAGCGCCGCTTCGTCAATAAGCCCGCCGCGCGCAGTATTGATTATATACGCGCCCTTCTTCATCTTGGCAATAGAGCCGGCGTTAATCAACTTTGCATTAGTCTCATTAAGCGGACAATGTAAGCTAACTATATCGGATTCTTCAAGTAATTCGTCAAGACTTACGCTCCCTGCAAAAGGAGTGCGGTTGTGCACAATTACCTTCATGCCGAAGGCTTTTGCTATTCTCTCCACCGCTTTTGCGATATTGCCATAACCGATAAGCCCGAGAGTCTTGCCCGCAAGCTCTATAAGAGAAGCAACACAAAAGCTAAAATCTTTACTCTCTACCCACTCTCCGTTTGATACGGCATCCGAGTGCAAACCGACGCTTACTGCAAGCTCAAGTATAAGCGCAAAAGTCATTTGCGCTACGCTGTCGGTACTGTACGCAGGAACATTGCTTACCGTAATCCCTAACTCTTTAGCCGCAACTGTGTCAACAACGTTATATCCTGTCGCCAATACGCTGATAAACTTCAGATGTGGACAAGCTATCATTGCCTCTCTGCTGATAACGGTTTTGTTGGTTATTGCAATATCTGCTTCGCCGATACGGGAGGCAACAAGCGCATTTTCCGTGCGCTCATATATATCCAGCTCTCCAAAAGATTTTAAACAATTAAATGACAAGTCCTGTTGCGCTACAGTGAATGAGTCCAAAACAACTATTTTCATAATACCTCTCTTAAAAAATTCTATAATTCATAATAATACACAAAACAAGTTGCCGTAATTTTGTACAGCAGCTTTTGTATATCGAATTATTAATAACGCCGCACAATAATTGTGCGGCGTTAACTTGTTATTTAGCCAAGATACTCTCCTTGAGCGTAGAAGCCTACCTTGAAGAGCAAATTGCCGAACTCGCCGCCGAACTCCGGAGCGCCTTCTACTGTCAGCCATTTGTTCCTCATGTATTCCATCATATCGCCTTTCTTCATAAGAATATCAAGCGCATGCTGCGTGCTGTCAAAGCGCATTGTAAGGAAGGGCTTACATCTGGGATACTCGCCTCTTCCGGCTTTGCTGTTGCCCGCTTTTATGCGCAACCAAGACTGAAGTTCGTCAATTCCGGTTACTGCGAAAGCATACGCTCTATCCGGACTGTTTATCGTGAACTTCTTAACATCGGGTTGATTCATCTTGTTGAGCTGGCTTATGCCGTTAGGAAGCAGATAGAAGAACAACTTGACCAGCATAATCTGATCTGCTGGGCTCTTCGGAGCTTCTTTTGACTGCAATAGTCCTGCCATACGCAATAGAGTCATCAATACAGGTACAAGTATGCCTAGTTTTAGCATGCCCTTAATCTTAGGTAGCGGCATTCCCTTACCCGAAAAGAAAATACAGAAATTTCTAAGGTTGGGAAATACGAATTCCACATCAGGTGTCTCATGCACTTTGCCTACTACTACGCTCCACTTGCCGTCTTCAACAACAAAATGGGTACCCATTTTGCCGCATTCAACGCCGTCGTATTTCGCGCTGACTTGAAATACAAAATTCTTGCCCTTAAACTTATCTCCATACTTCGGCTCACTCTCTGCGATTACTTTTAATAACGGCAAGGCTGAAAAAAAGAATATCCTTGACGCTAATACATCGTCCTGAGTAATTTGTACGTTTTTTGCCATAATATTATACCTCGTCTCCCCAGTCCTCATCGACTTCGAAGTCTGCCTTCATAACTTCAAGCACATTCTTAACGATACCGGCAGAATCGAGCTCGTGCATTGCCATCAAATCTTCATGGAGACCGATAGCTGAGAACTTATCCTGCATGCCAAGCTTACGGAATGCGCAAGCTTTGCCGCTCTCAACAACCACTTCTGCAACCGCGCTGCCAAGGCCGCCGATAACTGAATGGTCTTCCACCGTAATAATACGGCGTGTTTCTTTAACTGCTTTGAGGATAGCTTCTCTATCAATAGGCTTAATAGTGTGCATATTCAGCACTCTAACATTGAGCTTGTGGTCAAACTGCAATATTCTTGCCGCCTGCACTGCCTGATATACGCAAGCGCCGCAAGCGATGATTGTCAGATCAGTGCCTTCGAACATCTCAACAGCCTTGCCAATCTGGAAGCCGTAATCAGGAGTATTATATACTGTCTGGTCGAATCCGCGGTTAATACGGATATAGAACGGACCGGGGGTATTGGCGGCTGCTCTAACTGCAACGCCTGTCTCAATACCGTCAGCCGGACAAATAAGCGTCACATTGACTAATGCGCGAATAACTGCGAAGTCTTCAATCGCGTGATGGGTTGAACCGCCCTGACCGAAAGAAGTGCCGCTATGCGTGCCGATTATCTTAACGTTAACGTTTTGATAACAGATATCCGTATGTACCTGATCAAGCGCTCTTAAACTTGCAAACACTGAGAAAGTGGAAGCAAACGGCACAAGTCCGCCCTTAGCCATACCTGCCGCAATGCCCATAAGATTTTGCTCTGCAATACCTACATTGAAGAATCTATCGGGGAATTTCGCTTGAAAATCACCGATTTTGGTGGAGCCCGCAAGGTCGGCGGTAAGAGCAACGACATTTGGATTCTCTGCGCCTAATTCGCACAATGTTTTTCCATATATTTCAGCGGTTGCCAACTTTGTTGTCTCAACGGCTGTAAAACTTAAACCACCTGCCATATTATTTGCCCTCCTTTTCTACTCTTGCAAGTCTTTTCTGGTAATACTCTTCCAGATCTTTCTTGCCTGTATTAAACTTATCTTCGTCTACTGCGCCATAATGCCACTTATAATTACCTGCCATATAGCTTATACCCTCGCCCTTAACGGTGTTCGCGATGATACAAACCGGTTTTTCTTTTGCCTTGATAGCATATTCAAGCGCATTGCTTAACTCGTAGAGATTGTGACCGTCTACCTCTACAACATCGAATCCGAATGCCGTCCACTTATCAGCAAAAGGCTCTAACTGCATAACTTCTTCGGTTTTGCCGTCTATCATCATTTTGTTACGGTCAACTATTGTGATTAAATCCGTTGCCTTGAAGTTCGAAGTTGCCATAGCGGCTTCCCATACCGAACCTTCGTCGCACTCACCGTCGCCAAGCAACAGGAATGTCTTATATTTCTTGCCCTTCACTCTTGCAGCTAGGGTAATACCTAATGCAAGCGCCGAGCCGTGACCTAACGAGCCCGTAGATGTATCAAGACCGCGCACTTTGTTGGAGTCAAGGTGAATGCCCAATTTGCTACCTGTAAGATTAAAGGTTTTGAGCTGTTCAACTTCAATAAGTCCGAGCTTCGCAAATAATGAAGCGATAGCAAGGCCTATATGACCTTTGGATACTACGCAACGGTCGCGATCGGGATCATCACAGTTCTTCGGGTCAAAATTCATATACTTATAATATAGTAGTGTAAGTATATCTACTGAGCTCAAACTGCCGCCCATATGACCGCTGCCCGCCCAATTGGTGGTCTGCAGACACAGTTGACGAAGCTCACTCGCTTCTTTCTCCAGGCTCAGCCACTCTTGTTTTGTTAAAGCCATAAATATTCCTCCTATTAATAATTATTTAATGTATCCCTCATAATCGGGATGATTTTTGCGAATTACTTTGTATGCTTCGTCTGCGACTTCCCAAGTGTACTGAATGTCAGCGTCCGATAAGGCGTAACTGATAAAATGATTGTGATGACTTGTAAAGAATACGCCTCTCTTTACGCATTCTGCAACCCATTCTTGGTGCAGTATTGTCGATGGGTAATCATTGGCTAATCTCAGATAGAACATAGCCGGTTCGCCGGTTACTTTTAGGTCAAAACCGTTCATCTTAGCTACCTCAGCTAAACCGTCGGTTAACTTCTTGCCCTTCTTGATATTTTCTTCCACAGCGTTAACAGCTTTTGCCTTTTTCAAGGTTGCAATTCCCGCCGCCATAGGCACTGCGGAGAACCAGTAGCTGCCGGTATACGCGATATCGGCAGTTGCGTTGAGCAACTTTTTTGCGCCGCAGATAGCGGAGATATTATAGCCGTTAGCTAATGCCTTGCAGAAGCAAGACAAATCTGCCTTAATGCCGTATTCAAAATCGGTGCCCTTGATGTTTACTCTAAAGCCTGCGCGCACGTCATCGAATATGAGTACTATGCCGTTATCATCGCAAATCTTGCGGATTTTCTGCCAATAACCAGGTACGGGTATCATATTATCTAAGAAATTGCCGTGCATATAAGGAGTTGCAATGAATGCCGCAATTTGTCCGGGATACTTCTTGCAAAGCGCCTCAAACTGCTCGGGAGCATTCCAGTCAATGTATAAATTGTTTGCAAGATCTTCCTCTGTTACGCCGCTGTAGCCAAGTTTTTGCATCCATGGCGCGACACCGTGATAATATCCTTTTGTAAGGACGATTTTCTTGCGATGAGTATAAGCTCTTGCAATCATTACAGAAAACTGCGTAATATCGCCGCCGTTCTTTGCGAAGAATGCCCAGTCCGCCATATTGATAGTGCTGACGAGTTCTTCGGCAAAATCAATGGATATAGGGCTAACTAGAGTTGTGCAATCGCCTTTCTTTCTCTGCTCCGCCGCCGCCGCGTCCACATCCGGGTCGTTGTAACCAAGGAAGTTCGGACCGTAGGCGCACATATAATCGATTATTCTGTTGCCGTCGATATCATACACGTACGCGCCCTCTGCCCTTGACATATACAAAGGATAGGACTGAACAGGAATCATACAGCCTTCCGATGGTCCAAGGTGTCCGTAAATACCCGCAGGCATTACGTTAAGCGCGCGCTTAAACATCTCCTGGCTTTTGGATACATCGAATATTTTTTTAGGTTCATATTTCAAATTCATATTATCATCCTCCTATCCTAGATAAACGCTAACTAAATTAAGTAGCTTACCCATTTGCTCAAGCAATGCCACTGCGCCGCTAAGTCCAAAATCGCCCGATCCCATGCCGCCGAAGGTTGACGCTTCGCCGTTCAATAATTTGTGCGCGAATTCCATGCTGTTGAAAGTCATTGTGGCAGTAGGCAGTTTGACTTTGCCCACACCTACCGACAACAGATGGTCTTTAACGGTAATATTGAGCGAAGGTCCGCCCTTGATCTCCATAAGTATTACGCCGTCGAACATACGATAAGCGCACGCCTTGCCGATTTTGTCGCTGTTGGCGATTTCTGCCATTGCGTTAAATGCGGTATAAGCTGTAAGTATGGTGTTGATCTTAAAATACTCTGGATCCTTAAGCAATTCCGCTTTCTTGTCTGCAGGAGGTTTAAGGAAATACGCCATTCTGTCGGCTAGTTTCATAAATGTGTTGAGCAAAAAGCCCACTTTGAATACATTGATGAATATAGGTATAGTCTTGCCTCCGTCTATCATCGTGTTAAAATGCTCAGGTGATGTGAACCACAACTTCAAAGATGCCGGTCCTTTGCCCCTTACAAATGTGCATTTGCCGTCTGCAAACCTCAATGTGCCTATGCCAACATTAGGAACTTTAAACTGCACGGAGATATTCTCATTTTTTATCATATCTGCCGCCACAGGATCCATAGTGCAAAGGTCTTGAAGATTACGTAATACCGCAAATAAATTTATCTTTGCCTTGGTAACCATATCCATAGATAAACCTCCCAAAAAAATAATATAATATAATAATAACATATTGTTTAACATATTTCAATAGTCAGTTTTCAAAAAATGTACTATGGTTTGTAGATTAAAAAAATTTAGATTTATTGACAGGTGTCCATACCTCTTATAAATTATGCATTGACAAAATTTAATAATTAAAATAAAATATAAATAATGGAATTCGGGGGACGAATATTAACTACTTTCTTACTTAAAGGGGACAGCCGCATGGGAAAAGCAAGATATTTTAACAAATTTGTTTTAATTATTATAATAATGTGTTTATTAGTGTGTTTACTATTATCTTTTAGTTCGTGCGGATATATGGACGATCTAAAAGGTCATCCTGAATATTTCGAAACAGATTTGTTTATGTGTTACACGTTTTATGAAGGTGTCTGTATTGCAGGACTGACCGATGCCGCGAAAGAATTGACCGAGATAGTTTTTCCGGCGGAGATTGACGGAAAGCCAGTTAATAAACTTGGATACGATTACGGGAAGAATTATATGATGAGTGAAAACTTGATTAAGGTATTTATCCCTTCAAGCGTTGAGTTTTCTTACGAAAAAGTTTTTTATAATTCCTCAATAAAAAAGATTATAATCAATACGGTATCCCCGCCGTGCAGACCGCGTTATTATATTTTTGAACTTCCGTTGTTTTCCGAAACAAAATTTTGTATTCCATTCGACGAATATGTTAATAATGATAAGATTTATGATAATGTATCTAACGTATTTCCGGCTAATATTTCGTTCATGTATAATTATCCGGATGCAATTAATGGGGGATATTACTGGATAGATCGGGTAGATAATGATCGGATAAAAACGATACCCGAAAATCCGACACGGGTAGGCTATGAATTCGGGGGATGGTATACGGAGACTGACGGGTTGATTGAGTGGGTTTATAATGATGAAAATCTTCCTAGCAACAGATTGACAGTGTATGCCAAGTGGATAGAAAAATAAAAACAAGGGGATTTAGCAAGAAGATGAAAAAATATTTTGTACCATTATTAATTTTATTAATTATAGCGATAGGTATTTTGCCGTTGTATTCTTGCTATGATTCTGACGATATTTTTGAATCAGGCTATTTTAGATGTTTAGAAGTAATCGACGCAGTCAACATCCACGGATTAACCGACTTGGGCAAAGAGCAGGAAGAGATAGCTTTTCCGACCGAAATTAACGGCATAGATGTTTTTGCTATCGGCACGCTTTATGGAAGCAATTATATGAGTAGCAATAAACTGAAAAAGGTTTTTATACCGGGGGGCTGCATAATCAATCGTGCCGACTTATTTAGGGGTTGCATTAATCTTGGAGAGACCATATTTTTATCAAAAACTCCCCCCAAACAAGCCCCTAAGGATAACACCTTTGGGGGGAATAAATACACAGCTTCCGCATTTGTGGATACCTATGTAAGTTGGGGATACAAATCGATTTTGCCGGCGAATGTGTCTTATATGAATAATTACTCGGACGAGGTCAATGGCGGATATTATTGGGTGGACGACATTGCTATCCACCAAAAAATAAAAACTATCCCATACGAACCTAAGCGGGAAGGTTATCTTTTCGGCGGATGGTATACTGAACCTGAATGTGTTAATAAATGGGATTTTGCGACGGATATAAAGGGGACGGACGACTTGATACTGTACGCCGAATGGATTATAAAGTAAAATTATAAAACTAGCAAACCATAGAAAAGCAAGCCTTCTCGGCTTGCTTTTTATGTCTAAAATCGGATAATTCGTAGTTTATGGTAGAAAGCTTACCTTTCACCGTATTTGTTGTTTGGCAAGTTGGTTATATCACTGACTGGAAAATCTCTTTCCGTTCGCTTTGCGGTAAGTCTTTTTAAGATCTGAGTAAAGGCTTTTGTAAGTTTTGAACATTTCGTTATAAATTGCAACATTTTTTGAGTCCGGACGATATACTTTGCTCACCTTGACAAAGGTTCTTGCCGCCTCAAAGCTCGGAAGCTCTCCAAGCCCGATTAGCGCGATAACCGCAGAGCCTAACGCTCCTGCGCTACGCGGATTATCGACTACCTCGAATTCGGTATTCGTAATATCCGCAATAATCTGCATCCACGCCTTATCCAGCGCGCCGCCGCCTATTATTCGAAAACTTTTGCAGGCGAATCCGTAATCTTTTTTGAAATTCTCCAGTATCCAACGCAGATTAAAAGCGATGCCCTCATATACGGCGCGCATTATATGTTCTCTTGTATGCGAGGGACTCATATTAAACAGCGTCGCCCGCGTTGTAGTTGAGCTGACCGGACATCTCTCGCCAAGCATCCACGGTGTGCAAATAAGATAATCGCTGCCTGCGGGGATACTCTCAATCACCTTATCCATGTATTCATAAATACCCTCGCCAAGCTTCTCCTTTTCGTGACGGAAAAACTGATCGCATATCCATTGGATATCGCTGCCTGCCGCTTCAGTTATGCCTGCTATCAAGTTCATTGCAGGGTTAGCGCTCTGAATAGCCGCCGCGCCGTGCGAAAACTTGGTGCTGTTCTTTGATGTTGCCGCAACCCATGCGGAAGTCCCTAGATATATATGCACATCCCCGTCCGAGCTCATACCCGCGCCTACTGCCGCCGCCTGCACGTCGTCGCACCCCCCGAATACGGGAGTACCTGCAATAAGTCCCATTTCTGCCGCGGCTTCCTTGGTAAGTCCGTTGCCTACCTTGTCAATGCTTCTTACAAGAGGCGGCAGTTTTTTCATATCCATACCGGTAAGACTTAACACGCTAAGCCACTGTTTCTTCTTTAGATCAAGCCCGTATGATGAGGCGCCCGACAGCTCAAAGACTTTTTCGCCCGTGCATTTATATTTGAGATATCCGTTCACATCGAGAATACAATGCGTATGATTGTACACATCGGGTCTTTCTTCTTTGAGCCATATAATCTTTGCTATACAATCCTTACCCATTATAGGCGTGCCGGCAATCAAGGTGAATAGCCTTTTACCGCCGAGTTTTTTCATTATAGACTGCGCCTGCTTCTCTGCTCTGCCGTCAACCCATGTTATGTTGTTGTATAGCGTATTGCCCTCTTTATCCATAGGAATAATTCCCTGCGCCTGAGTGGAGAACACGATTCCGCAGATGTCTTTGGGGTCAATCCCCGTTTTTTTGATAATCTTATTACTTGTCAGGGTAACCGCGTTCCAGTAATCGGCGGGATTCTGCTCTACCCAAGCAGGATACGGATAGTAAGTAGGATAGTTTTCCGTTGCCGTATCAATTATTTTGCCTTCAAAACTTACAAGTACCGCTTTATCGGAGCTTGTGCCTATGTCGTGCGCTAAAATATATTTCATGTTACCCCTATTTTGGTAAAATCTTGTTTACCCAGTATTAATATTTAAATTATATTATTAATCCGAATAAATTTCAACATTTTTCGTAAAATACACTTATCCTTGTTGAACATATATCGAAATTTTGTTATAATTATATCATATTTGTACAATAGTGTAAGGTAAAAATGTATAACGTTAATAAATTCCATATTGATTTTCCCCTGATAATGGAGGACATGGCCTCCACACCGTCAGTTAAAATAATTTATTTTGAAAGACTGCGGGCTTTTATTATGAGCAAGGCTTTTATGGTGTTTTGCCTTGCGCTCGCTACCTTGTTCTTCGCCCTTGAAACAGAGGTTCAGGGCATTATTACTTTTTTGCTTTTCATATCGATAATATTGATATTTGAAAGAGATATTATGCCGACATATCTTCCGATATTGCTTGCCGCAATGTCAGTTTTGCGTATGTATGACAGCTTTAACATCTTCAAAAATTATGCTTGGATTATAGTAATAGTGATTATCTCTGTAGTATTCCATATTATTTATTACCGTCCGCGCAAAATGCAACGCGGCAAAAGGCTGGGCAAATTATTCTTCCCATATGTTGCGGTAAGCGCAGCGTTACTGCTTGGCGGCATAGGGTCAATTACTTCTGCCGAATATTTTAACCCGACAACGCTCTATTATGTACTGGCGCTCGGCGTTGGTATGCTGGTCTCTTATCTTATTTTTCACAAATACATTAACCCGCGCCGCGATTACGACACCAAAGAGTACTTTGCCTTCGCAATGTTTATCGCGGGTGTGTTTGCATTCATAATGCTGGCGCTACAATACGCAACCAACGCAATACCCGCCCTTCTCGGACCGCCTTTTACCTATAATATTATTGAGCGGTTCTTTAGTATTTCCAACAATTTATCCACTATAATTCTTATGATTATGCCCTTCTCTTTTTATGTTGCGGCCAAGAAGAAGTACGGCGTCATATGCTTTATCAGCGGAGTGCTGCAAGGCTTTACAATGCTATTCTCTTCCTCACGGTCAGGTTTATTTTTCTCCTTTGCGCTCACGCTCCCTCTTATTATTATTACAATGTACCTTGATAAGGCAAAACGCAAACAGTATGCGATTGCGCTTGCTATAATTGCGGCGCTTGTTGCAATAATAATCGTAGTAGGCTATGAAAAAATTTGGATACCGATGTTTACCAATTACGCCTTCCGACTTCAAGACAACTGGAAGATGTATCTGTTGATTGCAATTGCATCAATATTAGTCGTCAGTTATTTTATCGCATTGTATGTTATGCCCAAAAGGCTCCAGCGCGTATTGGTACTAGCCACCGCCGCGGTGTTTTTGATAATGTGCGCGGGAGTATTTGTTTTCTGGGAAAAAGCGCTCGTAATCCTTGTAAAAATGGATTACAGCAGGGGGATGATGGCGGATCTAGCTATGAAAAACTTTTACCGTTTCCCGATATTCGGGACGGGGATAGGCTACAGCGGCACCGACGCATATTATCAGCCGCGTACGGCAACCATGCATTTTTATCACTCTGCGCCCATCCAGATAATCGGTAGTATGGGACTTGTCGGAGTTATCGCGTACGCATATATGTTTGTATCGCGGATCCGTCTATTAAGACAAAATAAAAGCTTTTTTAACTTCACTATATATTTATGCACTCTCGGACTGTATCTTATGTCACTTGTCAATCCCGGTATTTTTGTGCCTTTGATGTTTATGCTGCAGCTTACTCTGTACTATGTACTAGCAGAACAGAATACCAAGACGACTGCTAAGCGATAACCTTGATTAAAAAGCAATATAAAACAATATAAACATTTATTAATATGCCCCGAAGTTCGCTAGATTTCGGGGCATATTATGTAGATAAATAATTGAAAACATCTTACTAGAATATTAATTAGTACAATAATACTTATTACAAATAAAGTTCAAAAGATAATAGTAAATAACTCACCCTTTGTCAAAGGGGCTTGATTTTGAGCATAGCTCAAAATGGGGGTTTTGAAGAAGTTTTACTTTATGCCTTTGCGCGCCTTGTATTCCTCTACCATTAGCTTTATACCCTCTTTCCACGGCATTTGGGGTTCAAAACCCAGCTCGGTTTTTGCTTTTGTAGGCACAAAATAAAAGTCGTGACCAGCGTGCTGTATGCGCATTCTGGTTAATAGCGGAGGCGTCTTTGATCTGAAGAGTTTGTACACTCCTTCCATTATCGAAGCAACAGTTAGCGCAGCCCAGTAAGGCGCTGTTGTCGTAGGTGTCTTGACGTTGAGCTCCTTCGCGATTGCCTCAACCCATTCCATCCAGTTGATTTTTTCGCCCGAGACAATATTGTACGCCTCTCCTCCGCGTCCTTTCTCCAACGCTTTGCACAATCCCTGTACCAAATCGGTTACATATATTCTCGTTATAAGGCGCTTGCCTTTATCAATAAAGCCCATTTGTCCTTTGATTATTGCATCCATAATAGGTCCCTGTACCGTTGTGTCGCCTGGACCGTAAACAGTGCACGGGCGAATACAGACAGTTTTCATCTCGGGAGAGTTAAATGCCTTGACCATATTCTCGGCAATGGTCTTAGTCGCAGGATAAAAGCATTTTGAAGGGTAATATGTACCGTCCTCAGTCTCCTCGTTGTGACCGAAAAAGCCGTGAATGTCAATAGAGCTTATAAATAAGAAGTTTTTCACCTTGCTTTCCTTGGCAAGCTTCATCAATTTTTCGGTTGCCGCGACATTGATATTGTAAAAGCTCTCGTATGAGCCCCAATCTGCTACCTTGCCTGCCGCGTGTATTACATCGGTTACGCCTTTAGGCATAGCGAAGTCGCCAGTCAGATTAACTTCCCATAGTTCTAAATTGGGATTATTAATTTCCTTAAGCTGCGGCGCGGTGCGCATATCGGCGGCAATTACCTTTCCGCCCTCGCTTAAAATATGCTTTACAATCTCTTTCCCGAGAAAGCCGGAAGCGCCTGTTACCAAAAAAACCCGTTTTGCTGCATTACCAAATATTTTTTCGCTCATATTTCCCTCCATAATATTAATATTATTGCACAGAGGGTTTTATCTGTCAATAGCCGAAAATAAATAGCCTGCTTTAATGTTTTAATT
>SACC01000279.1 GCA_009928745.1 Clostridia bacterium | reverse complement strand
GCGCTATCAAGAGCGGAGGCTTGCTTATAATATATTTTGTAATTGCTTTGGCTAAGCTCTTGCCCGTTATAAAGCGGCAAAGGAGTAACAACCGAGTCGTAAACAAAGCTATAATTTGTAAGACTTAGATTATTGCTGAGGTTTTGTTTGTTTATTATAAAGCTAAATTCTGCGCTTCCGTAATAATTGCTGTCATTGACATATACATAAACAGTATACGACCCAACATTTACGCCGCTGCTTTCGTTGCCTTCTGCATCAAAAATCCTTATGCTTATTGCCTCGGAATCAACAGGCAATTGGGTGTTTATTACCGAAATCGCCAATTCCGAAGGGGTAAGCGGTAAGCCGTCATAGCTTTTTTCACTAACTCCGATTATTATACTGGAGCTGTCTATTTCTTCATAAATTTCCAAATTGACAGCGGTCTTTACTTCGTTATAATTGTCTGTAACAAAACTAATATATACCGTCTTATTGTTGTCCTCAAGAGTAACAACTGCGTCTAAGTCATACAAATTTTCATACTCGGCATCAGCATATATTGTCAGCGCGCCGCTCAAATCTAATATGCTTCCGTTGCGGTAAAGCTTAAACACACGGTTTATTAAATTAAGGTTCTTTCCCAAAAAGCCTTTAAGGGAATACTCTATATCATTAGGAAGGTCGGCTTTTGCTACGTTCACTAAAACAGAGCCATACATTATATTATATACGTCGGCATTAGCGCCCGCAGGCATAAACACTATACCTACGCTCTGTCCCACGTTAATAGTAAAATTATTATTGACAAAGGACAGCAAACCGAAGCTTTCCAAATACTGAGCAGGGTCAGCTTCTCCCGTTGACACCGTTTCAAAGCGAATATCAAAGTCACTTGTTTTTACTCCGTATATCGGACTTACTCCGCTTTTGGGAGTGACCGCCACCCTAACTTGACCGTAATAAACACCATCGTGTTCGATATCTATTATATTATTAGTCCATTCTCCGCCGCTCACTACGCCGCTTAGGGGGTCTATTCCGCTAACATTTACGTCTATTTCAAATACCACAATATTATAAAGGTCGGATAGTTCTGGCTCAAACTGAATTTGAACCTTATTGATGTTGGCTTTTGTAAAGAGCGTTTCTGTAACCACGAACCTTCCGTTAATTTGATTATTTGTGCCTTCTAAGTAAGCTTTACCGCCTGTTATATCTAATGTTGTTATTGTATCTCCTACAGAAAAATTATCCAAAATAAGGGAGGGTTTTACTCTTATTTCGGGATTTCCGAAGTCAATTACGAAAGCATTTGGCGCGGTCAATTCTCCGTCATAGTTCTTACTGCTTACTACCGCTCTTACAATATATTCTCCCTTTTCTCTGGGAAGATTGGTGATACCGTTGTAATATACTGTTAGTTTTAAGTCGCTGTTAATACCATAAGGTTGGTAAATTGCATCCATGGACAAATACGCATCTACACCGTGATACTTGCCGTCATAATTTACGTAAAAACCGCTTTCCTCGCCAATATAAATGTGCTCGGCGCTAATGGTCTTCTTGATAATAATTATGCTGACTTGACCTTGAATAGTGTTGTAATTTTTGTTGATAATTTCTCCATTTCTTGCTGTAAAAGTGTACTTAACGGTATGAACACCGACATTTAGATATTTTATATCTTCAACGTCAATTTCAAAAACGCCCTCAACGTCCCTTTCCGTTGTACCGAAATCAACTTCGCCCTCGGATAAAAGCGCAGGAGGCTGTTCGCTGTTATAGGTGTATTGTCCAAACTCAGGAGAGACAGCTATACTTAAATTGCCTGGTATGATATTGTAATTAATTATCATTTCTCCTTTGTAGTTGGCGTCTTGCACAGTCAATTTTATCTTGTGAATTCCTACATCGTAAATTTCTTCTTCGATATATTCCTCGCTGCCCTCATAGCAGTAGGTCTTGATAACGTTTAGTCCATAAGGGTCGGTATAAAAATTAAGGGCATACCTTCTGTTGGTATAAACTGTGGTAATATCAGTCGCAACAATAATCCTTGCATTATATTTGTTTATTGCAAGTAAGTTAGGATAAACAATTACTTCAGAATACCCGTTGTTATCATCGGCAAGGAAAGTAAGCCTTATGTCATAAAAACCTGCATTGGTAGGCATATTGGTATATACTATTCCGTTTGCGCTGTCATAAAAGCTTAGAGAATATACTGCAGAATTAAGACCTAAGGATATTCCCAAATTCCTCTGAATAGTATAAGTCTGTTCGGTGTTGGTAATGGTAATTTGACTGCGATCTACTCTTATCGTCAGTTCGGTGTTTACTAATTCCGCCACATAATTGTTGCTGCTTAAGGTAAGAACAACTTGATACTTACCTATTTCCGAAGGTATAGAATCGGTACGAATACCATTACTGTAAAAAGCTTGCAATACCGTTTCGTTAATAATGTTTTCCTCATCATCCTTTACTCTGGTGGTCACCGTCTGCGATTTATTGGAAAAAACTTTGTCGTTATTTA
>SACC01000278.1 GCA_009928745.1 Clostridia bacterium | reverse complement strand
CTCTCTCTTCATCACCCATTAGATTTTTTAATTATTTTTATCATATTTGCTTTTTTGACGACTGTAACAGTTTTAACCATATTGAAATGTAATCGGACATGGGTAACTTAAAACGAATATGGGTTGAAAAAAGATATCTTTAATATTGAGAGGGTTAATTACGCTATGAAAAGATGCGGCAGCGCATATTACAGAATCATTTTACCGTTGATAATTGCGATTTTATTAACCGGCTGCAATAAAAGCAATTCAAAGGAAGTTACTGAAAATATATATGAAACGGTCACAAACGTTTACCGCACCGTTGATATTAACCTGCCGGAAGGTTTAGGGTATGATTATATATTTATTGCCGGAGACCGCATATATGTTATTGGAAATTCTGAAAAAACCGGACAGGTTTTCATTTCATTTGATTATAACGGTGAAAATATCGAGGTAAAACCGATTCCCAAACCTACCGGAGTCAGCGGAAGCTATTATGTAAACGCAGCGGGAATTATGTCCGACGCAAGCTATATAATTGTGACAAACCGTATTCTATACCGTCTTGCCGCCGACGGCAGTATAATGTTCAATACGGATATTGCCGACGTAACCTATGGCACTGAAGTGTTTATTTCGGAAGACGGCAGGATTTATTTATATAATGACAGAGCAATAACGGTATATGACAGCAGTCTGAATGCTTTATATACTGCCGGAAGCGATGCCGAACCGTATCTGTCCGGATTCGTCTGTAACAGCGAAGGCAATATCGTCATACATTGTTACAGAGACGCGCGCACATATTACCGCCTTAATGACGAAAAACAGTCGCTTGAACCGTATGATACAATAGAGATACCCGTAAATATCGATGAATATCCCGATATATATTTCGGCGGCGGTTATGATACATATTTTTCGGATATAAACGGTTTCTATGGCTGTAATTCCGGTGAAAAGGAAGCAAAGCTGCTTCTCGACTGGGCGAATTCCGACATACTTCGTGACAATATTGAGATAACGGCTGTTCTGACCGAAGACTGCATCCTTGCCGAAACACAAGACAGCTTTTCGGCGGAAAAAAAGCCGGTATTATTAAAGCGTATACCCGACAGTGAAGTCACGCCGAAAATACCTGTAATCCTGGCGCTTCTCGGTGCTGATGAATATGATTTTTTACGTGAGGCTGCCGCTTTGTATAATCAGACAAACCATACCTACCGTATTGTTTTCGAAAATTACTACGCTAATGTTCAGTTCGCTGCAGAACAAGCGGTCGAACAATTCAACAAGGACATTTTACAGGGAATCATTCCGGACATCGTCCTTGTCTCAGACTATTTATTAAAATCGATCGATAATTACACTTCAAAGGGGTTTTTTACGGGTATTAACGAATATATCGACGGTAACGGATCGGGCGGCAATTTGCTTGGCTGTGTCAGGAGTTCGATTGAAAAAGAAGGAGAGATATACCATATACCGGTGTTTATGCAGCTTAAGACGCTTGCCGCAAAAAGCGAAATGACAGGAAATTCACAATCGCTGACACCGGAGCAATTATACGGTCTTGCCGACGATATGCCGGACGGCGCAAGTCTGTTCTCGGATATAAACAGGGAGGATATTCTGCAGACCGCTATGTTTGATTTCGTTGATTTCGAAAATAAAACCTGTGATTTTGACAGCGAGGGTTTTATCCGCCTGTTGAATTTTACCGCCGACATATCCGGTTACACCGATACCGAAAAGGGTAAACTTATTGAAAATGACTATATATCACCGACGCTGACCGGCTCGCTTGCCGGCAACAGCCTGTATTTTTTGAATCTGCCGATAAACAATATCAATGCGTTTGCAATAGCGAAATACTGTTTTGGCGGTGAGAGCTACGCGTTGAAAGGTTTTCCGACAGAATCGGGGAACGGCTCGATGATACACTACGATTATACTCTCGGTATTACGGAACAGTCACAAAAAAAACAGGGTGCGTGGGATTTTATCGAATTTCTGTTATCGGATAAAATCCAGACATCCGAAAAGCTTGTTTCGGGTGATCTGCCTGTTACAATTTCAGCGATAGAAAAGCTGATGGAATACAGCCATTATTATATGTCGGTTGAGCCGTATTCGGACGACAATATCAAAAACGCAGGTAAATTTGATATTTATGTAAAAAGCGTAGATGAACTGCCCGACGATCATCCGTTTGTGGAAATTGCGCAATATCACATAACTCTTTCAGACAGTGAAAGATACGAAATCCTGAACTTTTTCAATAAGACCGTAATCAAAAGCCGGCAGAACGAAAAAATCACCGAAATCGTTATGGACGAAACCGGCGCGTTTTATGCCGGTGATGTAAGTGCCGGGAATGCGGCAAGATATATTCAGAACCGGGTTTATACATATATAAACGAATAATTATAGTTTAAAGTTTTTTTATATTAAAATAAAAAGTATGATAAATATTAATTGTTTTTTAAATATTATATTTTAGTATTAATTAAGATACTTTAAACTTGAGTCCTATGTTTTCAACGTAAGTCG
>SACC01000277.1 GCA_009928745.1 Clostridia bacterium | reverse complement strand
CCTTTAAGATTATGTATCCGCGCGTTTTTGATTTCTATATATTGATTCATATTTTACTTTCTTAATATATTAATTACAACATTGTTTTTTCGTACATCTTTTTCCGCAAATCATCAAGGCAGCGAAATTCCTCCGGCCTGCCGATATGCTCTTTTATAACTCCGTAACCGAAGTTATGTATAAGTATGCCATTAAAACAAATTTCAATAAGCTCTTCACGTCCCATATCGCCGAAAAATCCCTTGATCAGGTGTTTGTCAAACCGGAAGAAATCTACCGCGACGAGCGCGTGTTCGTAGCATATAGGGGCTTTCACTGCGTCGGCGAAGTCGATGATATAAAGCTTTCCGCTGTCGGATATCAGAACATTGTCCCCGAAAAGGTCGCCGTGGACGAAAACGCTTTCGGAATAACGGTGATTTCTTATATATGAAAGACGTTCGTGACGGAAGCTTTCCGGGAATTCGGTAAAACGGGATGTGACGTATGAATCGCTGAAAATATCGATATCGTTGAAGCGTTCGCACGGGGTATTCATGGCGTCGGCGATATTGCGAAGATTACGCCCGGCTTCGACTTTCATCAGTGCGGTCATATCTTTTTCGGCGTCGATAAATTCACGTCCGTTTATGTATTCGGTTATAAGGTAACCGAAAAGATATTTGTCCTGTACAAAGCCGTCGGCGATAACCTTGGGCGCGGATATGCCGAGAAGATTGGCGCGTCTTGAAGCGTAAATTTCGGTTTTCATATCCGGGGTCTGGTCATTGCCGCTCTCCTTTGGAGCGAATATCTTTATTACATAATCGCCCGCGCGGAATACGGCGTTTGTGCCGGGAGTGAGGTTTTTAAGCTCCGCTTGCGGAAGACTCTCCTTACTCATTATATATTTGGCAAGCGGTTCAAAGGCGTGTATCGATTGAAACACACGTCCCCAGTCCTGCCAGTTGTTAATTTTTTCGTTGAAGAGGTTCATGTTTATAGTTGTTCCTTTCAATTGTCACAAGACATCATCATTTTAGTAAATTCGACATCCTTCATATTCGGCTTTTCATTGCTTTCCACGCACCAGCTGTTGCCCATACACATTTCCACATATACAAGACGCAATAAATCTATTTTCGGTACGGATAATTTTTTTGACAGGGTTTCTATTATATAACGGTATTTTTTACTAAATCCTTCTGTGATATCATCTTCAAATTCGTTGAGTACAAAGCGGGGAATATCAAACACACGGTCGCCGACTACCCCTTTAGGGTCGATGATATGATACTGATTATCGTTACCTAACAGGATATTGTCATGATGCAAGTCGCCGTGTAGCAGCATTTCCTCCGTATATTTACCGCACAGATCACGACAGATACGCTCGGCTTCGTTCATATAATCGGAAAGTTTCTTGAAGTCTGTTTTATCCCGCATAAAAGACGCGATTCTGCTTACCCATCTCATATAAGTGGGATATTTGGATTTAACCGAAGGCTGTTTATGCAGATCCTCAAATACTTTACAAAACAGGTCAAGGCGTTTATCTATATCTGAAACCGCGCGAAGCTGAGTACCCGGAATAATCTGTTCGATAAGCAAAGCTCCGTTTGATATATCAGCTTCATAAACGCGGCAAAACCTGCTATCTTCATATTCGGAAAGCGCATTGTATTCGGATTGTGTTTCATCACTTGACTTACCGATTTTCAATATACTGTCACCGTGCTTCTTTGAAGTGCATTTGAATATACAGTTTATCGAATAATAATCGACCTGCTTAAAATTATCAAGCATCCATTTTACCTGGTATTCGGCAAGCTTGGTTAATAGGCTTTGATAAAAATCATTTCCGAAATGGGATATTATTTTTTCCGTATTCATGTTGATGGGCATTGAATATTCCTTTGTATTCAAGAGAAAGCCTCCTCATATAGCAAAAGCGTTATGGATAAATATAACACAGAAATATATTAAAAACAATACCGCTATCTGTAATTTTAACAAAACAATTGAAAAAGTATGAAATTTATGGTACAACATTATTTGTAATAAACAAAATATACATATTGTTTTATTATCACAAAGTTTGTATTAAGCAAAAATAATAATAGGGAAAGTGAAAGTAAAGTGATGAAAAATACAATCCCAAAGAAGCCTTCTGTAATTATAACCGAACGATTAATCATGCGTTCATACAGAGATAGTGATATGGAAAATGCCATTGCTCTTTTGTGCAATGACAATATAAAAAAAACATATATGATTCCGGATTTTTCTTCACGTGAAGATGCAGTTTTAATGTTTCATAAAATAAAAGATCTGTCGTATTCCGACAAGCATTTTGAGTATGGTATTTATCTGAAAGAACAGCTTATAGGATTCATAAATGATGTTGAAACAGATGATGAGAGTATCGAAATCGGTTATGTTATCCATCCTGATATGCAGGGAAACGGATATGCCACGGAAATACTCTCTGCTGCCATTCGGGAACTTTTCAAAATGGGTTACTCTGTAGTTAAAGCGGGATTTTTTGAAGAAAATATTGCCAGCAGAAGAG
>SACC01000276.1 GCA_009928745.1 Clostridia bacterium | reverse complement strand
GGATTTGAACCTGTGGCCTCTACCACCCCAAGGTAGCGCGCTACCAAACTGCGCCACACCCAGATACTCATTTGTCATCAATCCGTTGCCGGAAAACCGCCGGAGCAACGCATTGAGAGCAAGGGATATTATAGCATGATGAATAACGGGTGTCAAGACTTTTTCTATATTTTTTAATGACAAAGTCGACTATATTTTACGTGCTTAATAATAAAGCGGGATATTTTCGTTATGAATCATATAATTTAGAATAGTTCATTCCATCTTGTATAAAAGTCTTTCGGGGATATGCTTGAGTATAAATGCGATTATTCCCCATCTTTTCGTGACATAAGCGACCTTTTTCTTCTTTTTAATTTTTGCATAAATCTGCCCTGCCGCCTTATCGACGGGTTGTACCCAAAAAAGGCCTTCGCCTTTTGCCATATCGGTGTCTACAAGTCCCGGCCGTATATCAGTAACCGATATATTTTTATTGTCCTTCTTTATTCTACACCTTATTCCCTCAAGATAATTGGTAAGGTATGCCTTGGTGGCGTTATACGCGGGTGCGCCTCCGCTGCCTCTCAATGCGGCGACCGACGATATGACAACAAGTTGCCCATAACCTTTTTCGTAAAAATGTTTAATTGCGGTGTTTATCATCGCTGTAACTCCGCTGACATTCACATCTATTGTGCTTTTTTCTTTTTCCCAGTCGAGTGACGGATTTATAAAACCGTTCCCGGATGTTATTATAATCATATCGACACCCGACATTTCGTCGATCAAATCCGAAAGTCCCTTTATAGATTTATCCTGAACGGAAATATCGATATATTTGATATATGACTGCGTGGCAAGTTCATTCTGAAGCCGGGTTAGAAGTTCCGTTCTCCTTGCCGCAAGACCGAGGATATAGCCTTCCGAAGACAGTATTTTAGCTATCGCTCTGCCGATACCGCTGCTCGCGCCGATAATAATTGCTTTTTTCATTGTTGTCACCTCATATTAAAATATAATGTATTATTATCAATTATGCAAGTATATTTCATTATTTTGTCATAATTTTATTATAAGATTACTATTTATTGTAAAATACATATGAAATAATCATAGAATTCATTGACAAAGCAGCATACGCAGTATATAATGTATTAACTCTTTGCACTGCAAACAACGCTTAATAAGCGCTAACTCTACAGTACAAACTGAGCAGGCGGCGGCGTATCACAGATATGACGAGAAGCCGGGTCGCCAAAAGCGGCAACGAGCGTATGAACGCCCGTGGGACAGTAGTTACTTGGTTTATCTGTCCTTCGGGTGTATTTTTCTACCTAAGACAGAACTGTATGTGTCATTGGGTTATCAATCCTGTTGTATTATAAGGAGGTAACTTGCATGAAAACGATTTCTCAAATTACAGATCAACGAGAAGTTAAAAAAATTATTGTCAGGGTTTCCGGCGTAACAATATTCATAAATATAGCGCTTTCCGTATTGAAGCTGTTTGCCGGGCTTTTGGCCCGTTCCGGAGCGATGGTTTCGGACGCCATTCATTCCGCATCCGACGTGTTTACCACCATTATCGCTTATATAGGCGTTAAGCTGTCGCGTAAAGAACCCGACAGCGACCACCCGTACGGTCATGACCGTTTCGAATGCGTCGCTTCGATATTACTTTCCGGGCTGTTGTTGGCAACAGGTATGGGAATCGGCTGGTCTGGGTTGAAGGTTATATTCGGGGGCAACACAAAAGCCTTGCAGGTACCGGGCTTATTGGCTCTCGCCGCCGCGGCGGTATCCATTGCCGTCAAGGAGTGGATGTATTGGTACACAAGAGCAAAAGCGAAGAAAATCAATTCCTCGGCTTTCATGGCGGACGCCTGGCATCACCGTTCCGACGCGCTGTCGTCGGTAGGTTCGCTGATAGGCATAGCCGGAGCACGCTTAGGACTGCCTG
This sequence comes from Clostridia bacterium, assembly GCA_009928745.1. Lineage (GTDB taxonomy): Bacteria > Bacillota > Clostridia > Christensenellales > CAG-1252 > SACC01. The sequence goes on along the minus strand of SACC01000276.1, from coordinate 616 downwards.
TGCTTGATCCCATAGCAAGTGTCGTCATTTGCCTTTTTATCATAAAGGTATCAGTTGATATTTTCAGGGAATCCATACGTAAAATGACCGACCGCGCCTGCGACAAGGAAACAGAGGAAGGTATAAGGTTACTGATATTATCCCACAGCCATGTAATCGGTATCGACAAGCTAAGTACCAGAGTTTTCGGCGACAGTATATATGTGGACGCTGAAATCAGCGTGGACGGGAATCAGACTCTTGAGGACGCGCATAAAGTCGCAGAGACGGTTCACGACGATATAGAAAAGCAATATACAAATGTCAAGCATATAATGATACATGAAAATCCGGCATATCCGGAAAAAGACATATAAAATCAACAATAAAAACATAAGCGCTCGTTTCGGTAGGAAAAGAGCGCCTTTTTTCTATTATATAACCACAACCTGTACGGTTTTTATTCCGTAAGCTTTCATCAGGCGGACAGCGTCTTCGTCAATTTCCTCACCGCTCACCGCTATCGGAATTTCCGGCGGACAGGAAACCGCAGGTGACGCACAGATACGCCCTATGGAATTTTCAGTCGCAACCGTTTCATGCAGAGACATGATAGCTTCCCGTATAGACATAGCTT
>SACC01000275.1 GCA_009928745.1 Clostridia bacterium | reverse complement strand
CCGCCGTTAGCGCATTCGTATCTTGTCGGCGCATTATCCCAATATCCAACACCGTCCGAAGCCGTTATACTTATATCAGAGTTTATATATATCGCCGCACATATACATATATTATTTCCGTGTCTTGCACTGCCAGAACTATCATGTGCGGTCAAATCAATACTTTGATTTATTATTCTACCACCTGTATATGCGGCTGTATGAATCGTTAATGTCGTATTCCCATCCTCAACTCCGTATCCAGATATGCAATTTGTAAAATCACAGTCGTCTATTATATACGCACTTATCGTAAGGTTTTTACTGCCTACACACCCGGTAAAATCACAACCTGAAAAACTTCCAAAATTTCCGATACCAATTGTTAAATCATATTCGTTATCAGATTCCATTCCTGAAAAATCGCAGTTGATAAAATCAGTATATGAAACATCCCTGAATATAGATATATCGCTATCAGTTTTTATGTAAGAAAATGTGCAATTTATGAACCTTGCAAGATATGTTTGCTCTCGAACAAAATCATAAGTATCGTCTTCATTATCATCGAATACAAAAAAAGTTCCGCTGGTATCAGATATTGCAAACTCCCAAGAATCAGCTTGAGAAGATAGATATTGACCAGCATTTACTGTTCCGATAAACAAACCAGCCATAGTTCCGAAAACGTCTGTATTGGTTCGAACCTGTGCGCTTGAAGCAAGTGAGGCTGCTTTGAATATTCCAATATTCTCAAGATTATTTTCATCAGGTTTATAAAGTCTTGTATATGAACCGTCAACAACGAACTTACATACATAACCTGCATATATTGTTTCATCGGTCATATTAACAACATAGCCACGCCGTGAAGAATCTATTCCATCAGCGTACGCAATGCCTTTAACATTATCTAATATATAATTCACTGTCGCATAAAATTCTATGTTTTGAAAAATAAGACAAGGACAATTTCCGCTCGAAACAATCTCTTGAATAGCTGCATTTTCATTTATAAATTTTGCGTTATTTTCACCGATAAATTTGTATGATGAAGCAGAAGGAACTGAGATTGCAGCGTCAATGGTAATCGAACCGCTTACCATAATTATTGAGTGATAATTATCGCTTGATAACATCCAAGTATTTAGAGCTGCTATATCCTCAAGGTACACGCCGCCGTCTGGAACGTCAATTTCCGCATACCCAAGATAAGCAATCTTATTATCGTATACGCACCTGTCAGCACCGCACTTACCGCATATAATATATTTACCGTCTGGCTGTGGTATAGCAATGACGTTTTCGCCGTCAGTTGTAGGTGTTGGACATTTTGCGATAATTGGTTTTCCGTTTGATTGAGGCAAAGAAACTACATTATCCCCATCAGTTTCAGGTCTGCAATATTCCCAAAGAATTGGTTTTCCTTCTGGCTGTGGGAGTAATATATAATCGCTCATTCTTCAGGTATGACTCCAGTTATTGTGATATCAAGAGATGTTTTTGAACCGTCATCATTAACTTTTTGCAAGGTTACTTCTGCCTCGCCTGATGATGGGGGTGAAGCAACCGTTCCGAATAAAATTGAAACATTATTGCCAATACGCACATACGCCCACACAACACCAGTTCCAGACTCTTTCCACAATATTCTTGCGCTGCCTGAATCGCTGCTTGTTAGATACGTGCTTGTTGCGTCTGTTACATCGGCGTATTTATGGTCTTCGTCAACAACGTTTATTTTGACAATTGTTTCACCTGATATTATTCCACGCCCGATTTTTCCGTTTGGGATAGGCTCTTGTAAAACAATAAACTTCCCCTTATGGTCATCGATATCAGGCGTTATACCGACAATGGTAATACGATTCTGAAAGTCTGTTTCGTTGTCAGTTGGTGTTACGTAAGGAGCCGATATCCCAAGTATTTCAAATTTATCAAGATTGCCGCCTGAATTGTTTTGTACTATAACTTTTCGTGAGTCAGAATTTTTGTTTGTTGATGATAAAAAATTGCTCTTGTCTTTAACCGCTTGCGCTGCGTCTATAAATGCATTATACGTTGACGCAGGGATTTTCAGCTTGTCCCCTGATTGTACTTTTTTCAAGTCCATTTTTTAAATCCCCAAATCATCGAAATCGCCGTATTCGTATACCTGCTCAATGTATGCAGCAGTTGGCGTTTTTACAAGCGCACTGGTTACCGAGTCCTTTGTCTCGCTGTACTCAACCCACATATATTCCCAACCTTTTTTTGCAATGCTTGTAATATCTCCAACTGTAATGCCCGTCCTGTTTGGCATGCCTGCAAAATTAAATGTTATCTCCCAATTGCCCGTCCCTCTCTGGCTTCCGCTCGCTCCGAGAAACAAGCACTCTCCTGCAAGCAACCCTTTAAATGTAGCGTTATTAACTTTGCCAGTCAACGAAAAAATATGACCCTTGTAATCATTATCAACATCTTCAGGCGCAAAATAATGAGTCTCTGAAAACGAATATGTCGGACTTACAATATCAACACCGTCAACCGTTATATTGCCGCCGTCCCTTGAAACGTTTACAGCCCCTTTATAATTATTT
>SACC01000274.1 GCA_009928745.1 Clostridia bacterium | reverse complement strand
GTATAAGTCGGCGCTTTAAAGGTAAACATATATCCGCTGCCCGCGTTTGCGTTTTCAATAATTGCGCCATCAGAAGCGCCTTCTATAGCTATGCTGTCTATTGCCTTATTATGCGCGCCTGTCACGGTAACATTAAAATCTTTCGACTCGCCGTTTTCAAGAACTGCTTCATTAATATCCGAAATCAGCGTTATATCTTCAATTTTAATCGCGGCCGAAGTATTTCTTGTTATTTGCAAATTTCTTACGGTATATGAAAACTCTGATTTTACATACCCGGTGCCTGCCGTGTCAGGGGCCGAATAAATCCGGGAATTATTCGATTCGCCCGCGAGCATACCATTAGAACTCCATTGAAGCGGCGGCTTAGTTGTTAATCCGCTTACCCGGCTGTCAAATGTATATGACTCTCCCACGCCAAGCGTTATTGTTTCAGGGTTCATATATACTTTAACTTCAGGTACTTCAATAGTTATCTTAACTCTCCTATAAGGATTAAACATTTCAAAAATAATATCACTAAAGCCGGTAACTCCGCTTATTAATGGAATTGTAGGCGGAATATAAGCGCCATCGTCTGATATCATACCGTTGCTATCGTCGGTTCTGCCTGTAAGTTCCTCGTCTTTATCATCACTGGAGCGAACCGGTTGTGAAATATTGGGGCCCGTAATAACAGTCTCAATTGGAAAAACATCGTCAACATTAACTATTTGTTTATTGTCAACTACATTGTTAATCGCAAGTTGCGCGTCAGGCGCTTCATAACCTACTACTTTTATTTTCGCCCTCGCGGTCCATGTTTTTCCATATGGCTGGCTGCATATTGCCCTTACATAGCGTATGCCCAGACCGATTTCCGATGGCGCCACATAGTTACACGTACGATTTGTCATTATCATACGCGCCGGGGCGCCGTCTTTTTCTTTCGGAGCATACTGGCCTCCGATTACTTCGAGCGCTCCGCCTGCCGATGGTTCTTCAAGCTGCCAGCTTATTTCGAATGATCCTTCGGCGCCGGTTAAATTCGCTTCAAGCATAATTTTATTATTTATCGTTACCATTGCGGCATTCGGAGATATACTAAATATAACTTCAGATACCTCGATTTCAATTTCATCCTTGATATCCGTATCTTTAATCTTAGCTGTCAGCTTATATTTACCAGGTGTCTGCGGCGCGACATAATCACAGAATCTGCTATCACTATTTACTATCAATCCACCCGAACCCGGATCGCATGACCATTGCACAATATCGTTGGGATCGCCAATTTCAGCGTATATTCCCCGCAGAATCAATTCAGCGCCAACTCTGGGATAAAAACAAACTATTTTAATTGTATGCTCGGTTGGAATAGCCTCTAAAACCGTTACATAAGTTTCGTCTGTATAATTGTCGTATTTAGCCGTAATCTTGTATGTGCCAGGAGTTGCCGGGGCGGTATAAACTGCCGTGCCGTCATCGTTTTTAACGATAGTGCCGCTTTCAGCGCTCCATTCTGCCGAAATTTTTTCGCCCGGTATGACGGAGGCTTCAAACGAAACCTGCCCGCCGGCATTCACCGATGCGCCTTTGGGCGTCAGCGTAAGGCCTCTTATGATTTTAAATGTGTTTGTCGCATCAACCAAAATCGGTATGTCTATTACTTTTGTATAGATATTATATAAACTTTTGGTATCAGTGCTTTTTGCATAAAAACTGTATTCAAAAAAACAAGAGTTTGATTCGGGTGTATATTCATATTTTATAGGTCCGTTTAACTCGCCGCCATCATTTGTGATTGATATATTTTTTAGTTCAGTTACGCCGTTTACGATTACTTTGAAGTTTATTACTTCGTCCGGCTTAATAATCTGACTGGCCGGTACAAATGTTATTGCCAGCGGCATGACTGTTATTTTACAATTCGTTTTTTGCTCACCGTATGTTGCCGATATTATATAGTCGCCGGCCGCGTTCGGCGCCGTGAATGTGCATTTATCGCCAACTTGAGTTGAAATTTTACCGTAACTGCCGTCGCCAGGATCGCCCGCTATCGCCCAATTGACAGAAACCGGACTAACTCCGCCAAGCGTGGCCGCAAGTTCCGTTTTTTCTGAAATGCCTATTTTGTATTTTGACGGATCAACTCTCAAATATGCCGAACTGGCGTTAACGTTGATTTCGTATGTGGCTTCTTTGCCGGCGTGGATAGCTACCGTATCTTTAACGGTTGCTTTAATGATATATTTTCCGCCAGCTCCAATTGCAATATTAACAGCGCCGTTAGTTATTGACACTTTACCATCGGCGGGCTCGACACTCCATAGCAACTGATCAGGTTGTATTTGGGTGTTATCTGAAAGTTTAGCTGAAAAGTTCAATATTGAAGGAGCCTTTAATTCATTGATGTTTATTGGAGGATCAGGTGATATGAACAGCTTGCGGTATTTAAATTTAATTTTATAATTATCGATCTCAACATTATTTTTAAGCATACTAACGGTCATTAAAAATTCATCACCATCTTCTTGTTTAACTTTTAAATCGTTATCAAAACTGCATGGTATTTCCTTAACTATTAGAC
>SACC01000273.1 GCA_009928745.1 Clostridia bacterium | reverse complement strand
GAATTATACATAAAACTTACATTTTTGAATACTGTAAACCGGCCGAACGCCGCAAGTGTAAACGGCAAAACTTGCTATTACATCTGTAACGAAGCAAATATTTACCGCTACATTGACACTGACAAAGAGATAGTGGCTTACTGCGAATTTTATGTGCCTTTTGAAAAGGGGGGAGTAATGGTATGGTCAAGAAAAATGCTAGCTTGCCTTCACGGCGTGAAATAATTAAGAAAGTGGAATTTGTAAAAAAAATTAAAGCCAGTATGGAGGTGAAAAATGGCTGAAGCGATAGCAAAAAAAAGATATGAGGCTGTGTTTGACCTTATTTCGGATAAGAATTTTCCTGCGCCCGAGGTATTAGGAAATACTGCAAGCAGTGAGGAAGAGAAACAGTTGATGCAGGCGCTTGCGCAGTTAGAAAACGAGTATATCGCAAGCGTTAAAGCAGATGCGCTCAAAGAGATTGAAGCGAACGGCTCCGGCTACATTATGCCTGACGAAAGTGAAATAGAAGAGAGCGCAGAAAAGGCTGTTAATGCGGATTATAATAACCGCATAGCAAGTAGCAAAAACAAGTTTGATTCTGCCGTAGATAAGATAGAGCAGCAGATTCTTAGCGCAGATAATAAAAATGCGTCAACACAATACAACTTTGAGCAATCGTACTACGCCAAGGAAAAGGCGCTAGCAGAAGGTATAGCCAAACACGGTTTGGCAACGTCCTCAATTGCCGAGTTGACAAAATCCGAATTACAGAATGATAAAGCTCATCGCAATGAGTTTTTAATAGCCGAAGCTAATCAGCAAAAGGCAAAATTAGAGCAAGAAATTACATCCTTAAACAGTGAATACGAACTTGCGCTCGAAGGATTCGAGATTGCAAAGGCTGCGGCGATCAAGAAAAAGACAGCAGAGTTAAAACTCGAGGCGCAGAAACAAGCCAAAGCCGCGGAAGCAATTAACGCGCAAATTGAGCAGGAAAAACAAGCGTATCTTGACGCATTCGCGAATACGCTTGCCGAGAAGGAGCAAAATGACGCAAACATCGGGAGCTATGAAGGCGTAAAGAAAGAGAATTACGAAAAGCGATATTTACTCGCGAAAGAGTATTATGGTACCCTAGACAAGGACACCGCGCGGAAAATGCTTGCCGAAAACAGCGTAATAAAGGAAAAATTAGGCATATATTACGAAAAATTATTGAATGACTTAAAAAGTTAAAGGAGTATATTATGTGGGAAAGTATTATAGAGGCAGCCGCGGCGAACGGTTTATGGTCGCTTTTGTTTGTCGGCTTGCTTGTATATTTGCTGCAAGACAGCAGAAAAAGAGAGGAAAAATATACAAAGACTATAGAAAGTTTGAGCACTTGTCTAGAGGCTGTGGAAGATATTAAGCTGGATGTAAAAAGCATTCTATCAAAGATTGTAAATTCTGCGCTTAACAAACCAACAACGAATAAAGATACAACTAAAGACGATACTAATGCGGATGTGTAATAAGTAAAACTATTATATAGTAGGTTAATTTATTGTATAGTAATATATCTATCGTAAAGTAGTAAATATATCATTATAGTGTACAAATCTATTGCGTCTTATGGTTACTTTGCGAACAATATTTAGGAAACATCACACCTATTTGGATTCATAAACTAAAAAAGAGAGCGTCGCCGCTCTCTTTTTTGTCAGGGAAAGTTATTTGCCAAAGTTTATCAATTATTTTAAGCAATTAGCTATATCTGTGAATATCACTCCCAAGCCAAATGCGCCTGCATCGGGCCAGCCGATACTTCTGTCGCCGACTGTGCCTGCGCGACCCATTCTTGCAGCTATTTTTTTGGTAGCTTCAGCGCCTGCAACTGCAGCTTTTGCGCCCTCAACAAGCGCTGCCGCAAAGCTCTTGCCGGTCTTTGCTGCTGCAACTAGTGTATCGGCGCAAGGAACGAGCGCGTCAATTAGCGTCTTGTCACCTACAACTGCGCCGCGTCCGAATGAACGCTCGCCGGTAGCTTGAATACCTTTAATCGCCGCTTGCATCATATCAGCAAATTCTGCAAGAGAAATCTCGGCTTTAGGACCGATAGCTTTGCCCGCCGCGCGGAATGCCGACCCCCAAATAGGACCTGACGCGCCGCCGCAATATTCCATAATGACAAGAGAACACGAATCAAGAAAATCGCCGATTGTTGTAGCTTTGATTATCTCAGGCCATTCTCTCTTGAGCTGTTTGAACCCTTTAGCAACGCTCATACCAAAATCACCGTCACCGGCGTGGCTGTCAAGCTCGCAGAAAGGAACTTCGTTCTTAATAATTGTTTCACTCATTTTGTCAACGATATAAAGCATATTGTTGAGGCTGAGTTTTGCGCCTATTTTTGCATAATCTGCGGATGTCTCGGCGGTGAAAGAAGTTGATTTTGCCTCTTCGCCCTGTGACCCGACGTCCACATATTCACTTGTCTCAACACTGCCGCTAACTTTGAAAGCAGGAGCGTCTGACTTTGCAGAAAGCAATGACTTTAGTTGTCTGTCAAGTTTTAATATAGATACAGAAGCGCCCGCCATATCGATG
>SACC01000272.1 GCA_009928745.1 Clostridia bacterium | reverse complement strand
AGATATAGCTCTGTTAATAATAACAGACGGAAGCAGCTCACAGTATCGTGACAATCCTAATTTATCGGACATTATTGCCGGAAAGAAGATTGAAACACAAAAATGCGCAGATATATTAGGGATCTCTGCAATATATTATGGCGGTCTCAAGGATATGCGCTTGGACACAACACCGCATATTGAAATAAACACTGTCATTGAAAATGTTATCGACGTATTTAAGCCCAATACTGTGTTTACTCACTTCGGCGGAGATGTCAATAAAGACCATCAAGCAGTTTATGAATCAACATTAGTTGCTTGTCGACCTATTTGCGACCAATGTGTTAAAAGCCTTTTCTTATATTCAACCCCTTCTTCCACCGAGTGGAATGCTCAAACCGCAAGCACAGCGTTTCTACCGAATTGGTATGAAAATATAAGCGGAGAGTATGCCAATAAAAAGTATGAAGCGTTATCGTGTTATAAAACAGAACTAAGAGAGTATCCGCATCCGCGAAGCGTTGAATACTTAAAAACAGCAGATACAGCGGAAGGCAACCGTGTTGGATTGTTGTCGGCTGAAAGCTTTATACTGTTGAGACACATTGTTTGATTCGGAGGTGTAGGTCATATACAGAGTTATTAAGCGTTTGTTCGATGTGCTTGCGTCAGCTCTTGCAATTATACTATTAATACCGTTATGGGCAGTAATTGCATTGATAATCAAGATTCAATCTCCCGGACCTGCTGTTTATAGAGCAAGGCGTGTTGGCTTAAACGGTAAAATATTTACACTGTACAAGTTCAGAACGATGCTGGTTGATTCCGGAAAGATACATACCACAACGCTTAATTGCGATCTGAGAGTATTTCCGTTCGGAGCATTTTTAAGGAAAAGTAAGCTTGACGAGACATTACAGCTAATCAATATTATTAAGAACGATATGTCAGTGATCGGTCCTCGTCCCGAGGATGTGGATAATGCAGATACAATGTTTATCGGCGATTACCAAGCGATTTTTAGTGTTAAGCCCGGTTTAAGCAGCCCGGCGAGCTTATATGACTATACACACGGTGAAAGGTATTCATTAGAAGACGAATACGAAAAAGAATTTCTGCCTCAAAAGCTATATCTCGAATTGTATTATGTGAATCATATGAGTGTATCATATGATATTCAAATAATATTCAGAACGGTGAAAACAATCGTTCTGGTAATGTATGGCAAAGAATTAATTAAGAAACCGTGGGAGCTATTATCAATATATGATAGTGTTAAGCCTGCTGATTTACAGTATAACGAAAAGCTTTAGGTGAAAATGATGATTGAACATAACAAGTGGGACAACGCAAAAAACATACTCACTGCTAAAAGAAACGCAGTCGAACTTGGCGGCGGTCAAGCACGTATTGATAAACAACATGCCTTCGGCAAGCTGACCGCCCGTGAAAGAATCGATATATTGTTTGACAGAGATTCATTTACGGAAGTTGATATGCTTATTGAGGCTCGGAATAGCGATTCTGATACTGCGTCAAAGTCATTTCCGGGCGACGGTGTTGTCACGGGATACGGGTACATAAACGGCAGACTTGCTTTTGCTTCCTCGGAAGATTTCACCGTAATCGGCGGAACGTTGGGTGAATACCATTCGTTGAAGATATGCAGGATAATGGATATGGCAATGTCAATGAAAGCACCGTATATTTCAATTAACGACAGCGGCGGAGCACGTATTGAAGAAGGGGTTTGTTCTTTGAGCGGATACAGCGGTATTTTTTTGAGAAATACGCTTGCATCCGGAGTTATCCCGCAGATAGCTGTTATTCTCGGTCCGTGCGCCGGCGGAGCATGCTATTCTCCCGCGATATGTGACTTTGTTTTCATGTCACAGACTACAAGTCAAATGTTTATCACCGGAAATAAAGTGGTTAAAGCGGTCACTGGTGAGGATGTTTCAGTTTCCGAACTTGGCGGTTCCGATGTACACAAAAAGCAAAGCGGGGTTGCGCATTTCGTATATGCGGATGATGAAGAATGCTTGAACGGAGTCAGAAAGCTGTTAGGATATCTCCCTCAGAATAACTGCGAAAGTTGTATATACACTCTTGGAGAAGTAATAGATAAAACCGATACAATACCTTCAATAGTGCCGGATAATCGGCGTAAAGCTTATGATGTAAAGAAAGTAATTGATACCTTTGCGGATAAAGACAGCTTTTACGAGGTTCAGGAAGAATTCGCGAAAAGTATTGTTATTGGTTTTTCGAGAATTGATGGCGATGTGGTCGGTATTATAGCAAACCAACCTAATTATTTCGGTGGTGCGATAGACATTAACGCATCTGACAAAGCGGCGCGTTTTGTTCGCTTTTGCGATTGTTTTAATATACCGTTATTATCTCTTGTTGATGTTACAGGCTTTATGCCCGGAAGCAATCAGGAACACAACGGAATCATTAGGCACGGCGCCAAGCTTTTATATGCTTATTCTGAAGCGACTGTGCCGAAAGTCAGCTTGATTATGCGCAAAGCTTACGGCGGCGCATATATCGCTATGAACAGCAAGAATATGGGCGCTGACATGGTATTCGCG
>SACC01000271.1 GCA_009928745.1 Clostridia bacterium | reverse complement strand
GCGTTACGGCGCATATTCGTTAGTAGAGTTCGAATTAAAGACGGGCAGAACTCATCAGATAAGAGTCCATGCAAAAAGCATCAATCACCCTGTAGTCGGCGATGTCGATTATGGCGGCAGTGATAAGTTCAAGCTTAACGGGCAGCTGCTTCACGCACAAAAACTAATTCTTACGCATCCCTCTTCAGGTGTGGAAATGGTTTTTGAAGCGGAAATACCGACATATTTTGCTGAGGTTATAGCAAAGCTAAATAATACTAATAGGTAAAATCGGATTTGGTCTTTACAAACAGCTTAATTCGCGTTATAATGCGAATGTATGCTTAAAAACATTTAGCACAAACATAGAATTAATAGCGTAAAAAGAAACTAAACATACGGAGAACTCCGTATGTTTATATGAAAAGCTGATTTTGGGGAAGATTGCTTATAGTGTATAAAACAAATGGAGGTACTATATGAAGAAATTAAACTATTCACTTAAAGACGCCGTTCTAAGCTTCCAACACATGTTTGCAATGCTCGGCGCGACGATATTAGTCCCGATATTGGCTAATATGAGTATACCGGCTGCGCTTTTGTCGGCAGGATTCGGTACAATTGCTTTCTATTTTATTACACAAAAGAAAGTACCTGTATTCCTCGGTTCAAGTTTTGCTTTCTTACCTGCGTTAATGTCGCTTGTCGGCGGAACAGTAAAATATTCGACAGAGTGGCAAAATTCTATGGCGAATGTAAGTATTGCTATATTTATCGCCGGCGCAGTCTATGTAATAATATCAATTATTATTAAGCTGGTGGGGATTGATAAGGTTAAAAAGCTTTTCCCGCCGATAGTGGTAGGACCTGTAATAATCATAATCGGTATGGTGCTTGCTCCTAAGATGTTCTGGAACAACATTATAGGTAATTATGACACTACATACGGTTGGGGCGCATTTATGTCTCCTAATGTTGCTGTAGCGTGGAAACAATGGACAACCGCAATAATTACAGCTTTGACTATTATTCTTGTTAATTCATTGGCAAAACCTAAGAGTTTTTTGAAAGTTGTACCCATTTTATTAGGATTTATCGTAGGCTATTTGTATGCGCTTGCAATCGGTATGATTAGCTATAACGGAGTATTTAATTCGAGCAATATCGTTATTTTCCAAAATATTACTAAAGAATTCAGCTTCTATAAAGGCTTTGGCAATTTGACTGCAGGCGGTGTAGGAACTGCAATTCTTATGATAGTACCTCTTGCAATAGTCACCTTTATGGAGCATATCGGCGATATAAACGCTAACAGCTCTGTATGCGGCAAGGACTTTATGTTAGACCCAGGCATTAATAAAACCGTAATGGGTGACGGTATCGCAACAATGATGGCGGCAACGCTAGGCGGTCCTGCCAATACTACATATGGCGAAAATACCGCGGTGCTTGCAATTACTCAGAATTATAATCCACGCAATATATTCGTGGCAGCCTGTCTTGCTGTTGTATTCGGTATTTTTACTGTTTTTAGCGACTTCCTCAGCACAATACCTTCAGCAGTTATCGGCGGCGCCTCAATAGTACTCTTCGGTATGATATCCGCATCAGGATTACGCACGCTTGTGGAAGCTAAAATTGACTTTAATGACAGCAAAAACACAATAATCTTATCAGTAGTGCTTGCAATCGGCTTAGGACTCGGCTCAATGAGCCTTGCCGGCGACATTACAGGTTATGCAGGCTTGAAGATTATGGCAGGCAAGGTTGAGATTTCTCCGCTTGCTATCGCGACTTTCTTAGGTATCATTCTTAATCTGATTATACCCAGCCAAAAGAAGATTTCTAATCAAACATTAGAAGCAGAAAAAGACACTATGGTTACATTGACCTCTACAATAAACATTATACCCGACAAGGGAGAGGACAAATAATTTATTAATTTATAAAAGATAAATGATAATAACCATCGAATTTGATGTGTTCCCCGAGCTAATACGGTGGAGGCGCATCTTATTCGGTGGTTATTTTATTTGGTTGACAAAGTAAAAAGAAATTGTTAATATTTAAGCAATCAATTAATAAATACATGTGATATTAATGTGTTTTTCGAGATACTTTTGCGGAAGTCGAGTAAAATTGTCGTGTTTTTAATTGATATTATTTTGAGAGGTGACCTGTGGCATATAAATATTTGCTTTTTGATTTGGACGGCACGCTGACAGATTCGGAAGAAGGGATAACAAAGAGCGTCCAATACGCGCTCAATAGCTTTGGCATTGAAGAGACTGACCGCAATACTCTGCGTAAGTTCATTGGTCCATCGCTGGATTACTCGTTCAAAACTTTTTACGGATTTGATAAGGAAAAAGCTCGCGCGGCGACACTGAAATATCGCGAGAGATTCGAGACTATAGGACTTTTTGAGAACAAATTGTACGTCGGTATTGCCGAAATGCTTGAAAAACTTAAAAAGGAAGGGAAAATTATAGTACTGGCAACTTCAAAGCCTCAGCAATATGCTCAAAAGATAACCGAGTATTTTGACATTGCAAAGTATTTTGATGAGGTTAGCGGAGCAGTGTTCGAGGGTAGCGCCATAGAAAAGCAGGATATAAT